>CAIUKP010000312.1 GCA_903899675.1 uncultured Bacteroidota bacterium
CCTAAAATTCCCACCAGTATTGCCATAAATTGCTTGGTAAAGTGAATTTGCGGAATAAAAGTGTTTTTGAGAATATGGGTAAAATCTTGCTTGTATAAAAAAGGTACCATAAAATATACCAGCATTACTATGCACAAATATTTTAAAATCGATGCCATTTTTTGATAGGGCAGGTAAATAATTAGAACCAGTAGCAATACAGTAAAAAATACACTGAAAAAACTGGCATCAATGGAAGGAAATAAAAGATTACCTACTGCACCCATTCCCGCAATATCTGCCCCTATGTTCATCACAATTGCCGGAAAACTAAATAGCAACATCAGGTATAATATGGAGCGATGATAATGTTTTTTTAAGGTGCCGGTTAAACCCTGTTCGGTAACGATTCCAATACGGGCACACATTTGCTGAATGGAGGCCATTAGGGGGAATGCAATGATGGAGGTCCATAGGGTACTCAATCCAAATGCCGCTCCTGCTTGTGAATAAGTTGCAATTCCAGAGGGGTCGTCGTCACTCGCTCCGGTAACCAATCCTGGCCCCAGTAGTTTGCTAAATTTTTTCCATCTGTAAATCAACGACTTATCTGTGTTTGATTTCCCGGATTCTAATCCCATAGCTAATCAATAACAAATTCACTTACAAGTTACTACTAAAATTGTGGAATCCAACCTGCTAAATATGTGGATATCTTTGCTCATATGAATGATTAGTTTTAAGCTGCTTTACTGACATTTGTTTGTATCATTTTAAATGTAGGAATTATAAATCTTTAATTATGACATCATCTGCCATTTCTGAACAAAAGTTACCAGCATTTACTTTAGATGCGCTGCGTGATGATGATTTTTTTGGGGCCAGGCTGTTAGATCTTGAGGCTGAGTTATTTACCTTCGATTGGCAGAGTCGTATTCCTTCTGTCTCTATTTCTGCTGATGATAATCATTTCTTCATTGATATGCCAGTGAAGGGTTTTGATGCAGATGATTTTAGTTTTGAGTGCCAGGATGGAATACTTTTTATTTCAGCTGAAAAAAATCTAAACGACCCTAAGGAAGATACGCTTTTATTTCGCCGTTCTTTTTCCCTGCCTAAAGAAGCCGCAACGGAAGGCATAACTGGTACTGTGCAAAACAGTCGTTTACACGTTGCCATTCCAAAAGTTTGTTAATAATTTGTAGGGTACAACAATATTTATTTTAATAATATTTTGCCCGAATCATCCGGTTGTTCCCCTGAAAATCTTTGCGTAATTCAGCTTGCCATTCGGCGTTTTGAAAAAGTTGTAGGGTAGATTCCCCTAAGCCGTCGTTAATTTCAACATACAGCCAACCTCCTTTTTCCAAATGTAGCGGAGCGGCGGCAACCAGTGCTTTATAAAACAGCAGGGGATTTTCGTTGGGAACAAAAAGGGCTGCCGTAGGTTCAAAAGCCTTTACATGGGTTGCGATTGATGCTTCATCTTTAGAGGGAATATAAGGAGGATTACTTACTATTACCTGATACTTTCCACCCCAGCCCGGATCTTGGGGGTTTAGCATATCTATTTGGGTAAAATGGATGGGTAATTGGTATCGGGCTGCATTCTTTGCAGCAATCTGCAAAGCTTCAAGGCTGCTATCACCTGCTGTTATTTCCCAGTCGGGTTGCTGCTGTTTCAGCGCCAACGCAATACAGCCACTACCCGTTCCTGCATCCAGTACCCGTAAATTTTCCTCCGGATGATCATCCAGTACCCAACTCACCAATTCTTCTGTTTCGGGGCGGGGTATTAATGTATGCTGGTTAACTTCTAGCAGTAACCCCATAAAAGGCGCTTCATTCAACACATATTGAATGGGTTCGTGCAGCAACATGCGTGCTCTGATAAGAACCCATTGCTCCTCATGATCTGAAGTAAGCGGCTGATTTTTTTGCAATAAGCGATCTACCCTTTGTAAGCCGGTAATTTTCTCCATCACCCAGGATGCCAATTGCCCACTTTCCCGGTTGGAATAGATTTTTTGTAAATCACTGGCTAATCGCTGTTCGGCCTCGCGGTAAGTCATGCTGCAATGTTACTATCATTTGTCTATTTTTGCTGCACCCGCATGTTAGATTCCGAAAAATATATGTTTCGTTGTTGCGAACTGGCCCAAGCTGGTGCCGGTTCAGTTGCCCCCAATCCATTGGTGGGAGCTGTGCTGGTATACGAAAATCAAATTATTGGAGAGGGCTTCCATACCCAATACGGTGCTCCACATGCTGAAGTTGAATGCCTACATAATGTTCCTGAGCATCTTCAACAATTTATTCCACTGGCAACTTTGTATGTAAATCTAGAGCCCTGCTGCCATTTTGGAAAAACACCTCCTTGTACCGATTTGATTATACAATCGGGAATTAAAAAGGTAGTAGTGGCCAATACAGACCCTTTTCCAAAAGTGAGTGGAGGGGGTATCCGCATGTTACAAGCAGCCGGCATTGAAGTGATTACGGGTATTTTGGCCAAGGAAGGGAGTTGGCTCAACCGACGATTTTTTACTTTTCATGAGCAACAACGTCCCTACATTATTTTAAAATGGGCCCAAACCCCAAATGGCATGATCGGTTCATTGCAGGGGGAACGAATGCTGATATCCAACGAAATATCCCAACGTAAGGTGCACTCCTGGCGAGCCGAAGAAGCTGCTATTTTAGTAGGGTATCGAACTGCAATGGCCGATAATCCTGCTCTAACTACCCGACTCGTTCCTGGAAAAAATCCAGTTCGTTTGGTGGTAGATTTTCAAAGAACTTTGTCTAGTCAGTTACAAATTTTTAATGGAGCAGCACCTACCGTTTTATTGAATGAGTTATCCGCAGCACCCATTGGAGCGGCAATTGCCTTTCAATACTCGGGTAGCGATTGGATCAAGGGAGTAAATAACTATTGCCGCGAGGCAAACCTGCAAAGTGTGCTGGTAGAGGGAGGTGCGGCTACTTTACAATCATTTATTAATTTGGGCTGCTGGGATGAAATTCGGAGAATAACCAATACATCCCTATATTTTTCGGAAGGTATTTCAGCACCTGTATTACCTCTTATGCAGGCAACTAAAATTGAAAGTATGTTAAGCGACCAAATTGAATATTTCATCAATCCTATCCAAAAATATAAGAAGTAATCGAATTGTTTTGTAGCTGTAAACGAATTCCTACCTGTTTTTCTAAAGATTCTATTCGGTATTAACCTGATAAAATTCAGTATCGTAGGAGCTTGCAAAACTGATTATCCATATAAATCCAATTCATTCATGTGTAAGCATATTTCAATGGATTGATTTAGGCTTTCCCCATTATTTGATATGCTAGGCTTCCCACAATTTCTTTTATTAGATACTCCCAGTCTTTTAGGTACGAAACATCAGGATATATCGTATTCATAAAATGGTTCACAGTTGGGTATTGCTTGAAATCGCAGGGATATGGAATACAATTGATACCTAATTTGGAAAATATTTTTTTTGCCCTCGGAAGATGCAGTGCAGAAGTGATTAATAGAAACGGACCTTTGAGATGGAGGCTATCTATCAATTGATGAGTATACTTGGCATTTTCGTAGGTGTTTCTGGATCGATTTTCTATTAGTATTGCTGAATCGGGAATTCCATTTTTAATGAGTTCTTTTTTAAGAAAGCCTGCTTCAGGAGGTTCAACTTTCCAAAAATTTCCCGATCCGCCACTGATGATGAGTTGCTTCACCTTACCCGTATGATACAGATTCGCCGCCTGAATAAAACGGTCACTGGATTTTCCAAAATAGCCATTGCCGGCTGCATCAAACCCCACAAAACCTGTTAACAATATACCGGTGGTGATAGGATTAGCTGCGAGTGATTGGGGAGCCGGCTTTTCCTGATAGGCAAGCATTGCTTTTCGGTAAATAAAAGGATTTGTGAAAATCAAAAAAACTATGCCAGCATACCAAAACCAACGGCTGGTATTTTTTCTTCGTATGATACCAATGAGTAATAATGCCGCACACCAGAAAAATGGGGTGATGAAAAAGAATAACAATTTAGAAAGCGTGAAGAACATGCCCAAAGTTAACGAAATCGAATGCTTACTTGCTTTTGATCTGTACCCGCTGAGTAATCATAAAAGCCTTCTCCTGATTTGATGCCCAATTTACCAGCCATAACCATATTTATCAATAGGGTGCAAGGGGCATATTTTGCTTGTCCAAAACCTGCATACATCACATCTAGAATTGATTTGCAAACGTCTAGTCCGATAAAATCAGCCAGTTGCAAGGGACCCATTGGATGACCCATTCCGAGTTTCATAATGTTATCAATCGAGTCTACTGTACCTACACCCTCTTGTAAACAATAAATGGCTTCATTTAGCATGGGCATCAGAATCCGGTTGGCAATAAAACCAGGATAATCATTCGCAACGCAGGGAATTTTTTCTAATTGCTTACTCAACTCCACAATGGATTGGGTAACGGAGGCTTCGGTTTGATAGGCATTGATTACTTCCACCAATTTCATAACCGGTACGGGATTCATAAAATGCATTCCAATTACCTTTCCGGGTCTGTTGGTTGCAGCTGCCAGGGAAGTAATAGAAATTGAAGAAGTATTGGTGGCCAAAATACAATCGGTGGGTGCTGCTTTGTCGATATTTTCAAATAGTTGCCGCTTAATGGTTGGATTTTCAGTAGCCGCTTCAATTACCAACTGACAATTTGCAACGGCCTCTTCGAGATGAGTAGAAAGCGTAAGGCGTTGAAGTGCTGTTGCTCGCTGCTCCGAGCTGAGCACTCCTTTTTTCTCCTGCCGCTCCATATTTTTCTCAATCTGTTGCTGGGCTTTTTCTAACGCAGCGATGGATATATCTACCAACGTAACCTGAAATCCATGTTGTATACAAACATGCGCAATACCATTTCCCATGGTACCTGCTCCAATTACGGCAATCTGTTGAATATCCATATTATTAAACATTATCTATTAAGCAAAACCAGTTTCTGCTGGAAAACGAATACTATTTTTTACGCTTAAAGTCACCCCGCTTCCAGGCACTTACAAAATCGGCCCAAGCAGCCGGGTTAAATATATTCATGGGGGGAAGCTGACCAGAATAGTAAGCTTTGTTTGCCTGAGCTCTCATTTGAAAACTTACTGCTTCTTTTCCATCAGCCGGTAAATTGGCCAGAATCATTCTTCTTTGTGCCTCATCTGTATTCTTTCGGGCCGTTTCGTATAAATCATCGGGCACAGTGGTGTTTACAAAATCCCTTTCAAATTGTTCCCGCGTTGGCCTAGGCTTTAAAATGGTTGCCGGCAAATAAGCGGTATCACTTACTAATAATTGAATTACACTGTATTGATTATCGGCAAGATTTTTCGGAATTTCAATCGTTCTATCTTTAAATCCTACGCTTGAAAAAGTAATCAGGTCTCCCTTCACAACTACAATAGAAAAAACCCCATCATAGCTGGTTATGGTTCCACGTCCTTTGCCAAGTACAATTACACTACAAGAGGGTATACCCTGCAAACTGTCGGCAGTCATAACTACCCCATACAATTGAATCACCGAATCTGGGGTAGTTCTTTGCTGCGCCAATACCTGCTGCATAGCACCAAGGCACAACAGAAAAAATATAAATAGCGTTTTTTTCATATTTGTTACAAAGTTACAAAGCCCCTGATTGCCATAGTTAGAAAATCAGATATTATTGAAAAGAATCTTTCTGCCCTAACAAAGTACGGCAGGTAGGGTTTAACTTTGTGTTTTATTCCCCTATTTTAACAAAAACTTTCGTGATGACAGAAGAATCAGTACTCCAGGCCCTCAGTCAGGTTCAGGAACCGGACCTGGGAAAAGACCTGGTTACCCTTAATATGATTAGAGACATCAAAATTGAGGGGGATGCGGTAAGTTTTACCGTTGTGCTTACAACGCCTGCTTGTCCTATGAAAGACATGATGCGAACTGCCTGCGAAAATGCAGTGAAACTGTTAGTAAACAAAGCTGCTCAGGTTCAGGTGAATTTTACGGCCAATACCAGTTCTGGGCGAAAATCTGGTCAGCAGGTTTTGAGTGGGGTAAAAAATATTATCGCCGTAGTGAGTGGAAAGGGGGGTGTGGGTAAAAGTACCCTTTCTGCCAATCTGGCATTGGCCCTGGCGGAAGGGGGTGCTTCGGTGGGTTTGATGGATGCAGATATATACGGGCCCAGTGTGCCCATCATGTTTGGGGTTCGGGGTGAACGGCCCTTGATGAAAGAAGTAGATGGAAAGGGGATGATTGTGCCCTTAGAAAAAATGGGAATTCGATTGATGAGTATTGGGTTACTGGTGGATGAAAAGAATGCAGTGGTATGGCGCGGCCCCATGGCCAGCAGTGCCATCCGGCAGTTTGTTACGGAAGTAGATTGGGGTGAATTGGATTATCTGGTAATTGATATGCCCCCCGGAACCGGCGACATTCACCTTACATTAATGCAAACAGTTCCGGTAACCGGAGTAGTTATTGTAACTACCCCACAAAACGTGGCGCTAGCAGACGCTAAAAAGGCAATTGCGATGTTTGGACAGGCACAGATAAATGTACCGATCATTGGACTAGTAGAGAATATGGCCTATTTTACTCCAGCCGAGTTACCCACCCATAAATATTATTTGTTTGGAAAAGAGGGGGGTAAAAACCTGGCTTCTGAATATGAGTTGCCCTTTTTGGGACAAATTCCCTTGGTGCAAAGTATTCGGGAAGGGGGCGATGCGGGGGTTCCGGCCATGAAAAGTACCGATGAGTTAAGTAAGCAGGCTTTTAGGGAGGTTACAGCACAGGCGGTTAGAAATATTGCTAGAAGAAATGCCAGTATACCGGCTACCCAGCCAATTGAAATGAATCCACAATTTGATTTTGGAACATGAACAATTAACTCACTGCTATGAAAAAAATGGGATGGATTTTGGTGGCAGCAATTATTTCAGGTTGCCTGGTTTCGCGCAATCAATCTTCAAAAACTATGAACAGTTTTGATACACAGGGGCATCGGGGTTGCAGGGGATTAATGCCAGAGAATACCATTCCTGCCATGTTATATGCACTGGATTTAGGCGTGCACACTTTAGAAATGGATGCGGTTATCTCCAAAGATGGTCAGGTACTTTTAAGTCATGAACCATTTTTTAATCACGAAATCAGTACAACCCCCAGTGGAAAAAGGGTAACACTCGAGGAAGAGAAAAGCCTGAATATGTATCAAATGAATTATGCTGAAATCGTACAGTTTGATGTGGGTATGGCACCCCATCCGCGATTTCCACAGCAGAAACGTATGCGGGTAAGTAAGCCCTTGCTGGCAGATGTGATAGACAGTGTGAAAGCATATTGTACAAGCAAGAACCGAGCATTACCCTATTTTAATATTGAAACGAAAAGCGACCCCGCCGGCGATGCAATCTTTCATCCATTACCCGCCGAATTTGTAGATCGCTTGGTGCAGGTTATCCAAAATAAACAGATAAGTAATCGAGTAATTATTCAGTCCTTTGATCCGAGAACCCTTCAATACTTGCACGAAAAATATCCGGATATACGTACTGCCTTATTAATTGAAGACAATGATTCCCAATCACTCGCAGTTCAACTGCAGCAGTTGGGATTTATACCTTCTATTTATAGTCCGGCTTTTAATTTGGTTACTCCGTTGCTGGTAAAGCAATGCAAAGAAATGGGCATGTTGCTAATTCCTTGGACGGTTAATGATTTACCAACATTACAACAACTGAAAAATATGGGGGTAAATGGAATCATCAGCGATTATCCAAATTTGTTTGCACAATTGAAATGATGCATTCCAAGGGGCAGAAAAAAAAGAAGAGAGAAATTGTGTAACATTGCAATCGTATGGCCATCATTATAACGATAGACGGATTTTCATCCTGTGGCAAAAGTACCTTGGCCCGTCAATTGGCGCAGGAATTGAACTATGTGTTTATAGATAGTGGTGCCATGTATCGGGCAATTACGCTGTATTTTTTGCGGAATCATGTAGATTGGAACCAGACTCCAAAAGTAAACAAGGCATTGGCTGAAATCAATTTGCATTTTGAGTATAACTCGGCATCGGCACAAAGTGAAATTTATCTGAATGATGAAAATGTGGAGGCACTAATCAGAGATATGTTGGTAAGCGAACATGTGAGTGAGGTAGCTGCTATTAAGGAAGTAAGAGAATTTGCCGTACATCAGCAGCAGAAAATGGGAGAAAAAAAGGGAATGGTGATGGATGGGCGAGATATAGGTACCACCGTATTTCCGACTGCTGAATTGAAAATTTTTGTTACCGCCGATCCTTCAGTGCGAGTGGAAAGAAGATTTAAAGAACTGATTGGCAGAAATCCGAATTTAACTATTGAGGAAGTGAAAACCAACCTCGAAATGCGCGACTATATCGATAGTAACCGGGAATTTAGCCCACTTCGTAAAGCAGCGGATGCCATTGAATTAGACAACTCAAATTTAACTCGCGAAGAACAACTCCAAATTGCCATCAGTTGGGCGAAAGAAAGGTTGAGTATATCTGAATAAGTTTGAGATACCCTTAGTAGGTATTGGTCATATCCTCATCCACACAAATAATAAAGTCGGCCCTTCCCAAATGCTCCTTTTCCAGATGATGAATATCTTTTTGTGAAACGGTAGTAATGGTTACTCTTTTCAAATCGGGTCGTTGCTGTTGGAGATACCATCCAATGCCTTCAAAAAAATCGGAATGATAGGAACCGTTATAATGAATAAATAATGATCCGGGCCGATAGTATTGCAAAATAAAGTGAGCCATCGTGGCATCCTTGATGGCTTGTGCCTTGGGTAAATTTGATCCACCATGGCCACCCATCATTGCTACCATATTCTTATAACCCGGAAGGGTAGAATCATACAAAACAGGAAGGGGGGCTATCCATGTTTTTTGAATGCTACTTAAAGTGTCCAACGCTTCAAAGCCACCTCTTGCCACCAGCGATGCGAATTTTCGGGGAATATTGGTGGCTGCAAAAGCAAGTTGATTTGCTTTTGCAATTTGAACCAAGGGCGCATAGTCGGTAGGATAGTTTTTCCATAACCTTGCTGAAGAATCTAACTGTTTGGCTGATATTTTTCCTTGTACAAATTGGGAAAGTGCCTCTTGATTATCTTGCTCAAACATTTCAGCTCCTAATACCAGCGCTCTCAGTTTTTGTAAATCATTGGTAACTTCAAACTGTAACCAGTGAGCGATTGCATTGTTATGATATTCTCCAAATAAAAGGATATCTTTTTCCGATACTGTTTGCAACATCCTAGAATAGCTTATTTTCTTTCCCTTGCTATTATATAAAATGTAAGCTGGCTTTTGCTGCGCCATTGCTATTTGCGTTCCACACATCACAATTAATAAAACCAACAAGATCAGGTGTTGTATAGATGAAAATATAGATACAATCGTTTTCATGTGTTTTTCATTTATGGAAAGATAGTTTTTTTGACGAATATTAACTCAGATTACCCAAGTTGAGAATGGCTAACTGGTATCCCCAAAACAAGAAATGCCGGAAACAAACCGGCATTTTGTAGGATATTGGATATATTGGAGATGTTTATCTTGTGGCCAAAAAAGTTAGGGGTTTTGTTTTCTTTTTATCCCGCAGTGCAAAATAAGGGGTTGCACCAATGATCATATCGGGAACTGGTAATTGATTTTTTTGCATCATTCCGCTTATAAGAATATAGCCCGGATCGGCACTGAAAAAATGATTGGCTCCTGCGGAAAAATAAACTTCCATGATATTGGGTTGTGGATATTCAATCCTATAATAGTCTGCCGGTAATAAAGTTCTTACTTCATTCTTGGAATCCTGATCGGTATGTACTTTTCTAATGGTTATTTGATCGGCAAGCAGTAATCCTTCGTGCGTAAAACGAATCCGATAGAGGCCTTTTTTTATGTCAGCCAGAGTTGGCTGCATAAACCAATTGGTTTGGGTAGCTTTTTTATTTGTATCGAATTCTCGGATATATTTTTTATTGCTATTTCCACGCTGTTCTATCCATATTTCAGAATGATTTTCCGAAACAATAGGTGCTTGAGCGGAGGCGCTATTCACAAAAAAAATAATTGCTACAAGGAATAATATTTTCTCTGCCTTCATGCGAAATGTGTTTTGAGACTTTACTGTTTAATTGTTTTCAAATGATTGCTATTATTATTTTGCATCCATTCCGATTACTTTGTAAAAGTAGTTTACCGGCCAAACCTATATAAGAGGGGAAATCCCCTTTTTGATGTAGGGTTTTTCCTAATTAAGTAAAGATTTCATTGAAAAAACAACCGCTAGGCTAAAGCTTGCTTCTCTCCCAGCAGGATATTATTAGAGTATCCCCACTTTTTCATAAGCCGAACCGCTACCTGACTGTTTTCAAAAAAAGAGATCAGATAATCGAGGGTTTCGCTGCTCAGGGTTTCGGGAATGGTATTAAAAACCATACATCCGCCCGGTTCCATTGCTTTAACCACCTGTTTCAAAAAAGTGGCTTCCAGCGCTGCTTCCGGGATTGTATCAACTATAAATAAATCAATTACAATCAGATCATACCTAGCAGCATTATTAGCCATAAATACTATGGCATCTTCTTGTACCAATTTGGTGAGCGAATTTTCAACGATACCAAATTCTTCACGTGCAATCGGGAGAATGGTTGCATCTATTTCTACTCCAGTGATATGCGCAGTTTTACTATGCTGTTTGCGGATAGTTTCCAAAACCGATCCAGCCCCAAGGCCAAGGATTAAAATTTTTTTGGTATCGGGATTAAAAGGTAATAATTCCAATGCCCTTTTTAATACCTTTTGTAAACCTCCAAAAGAATAGTTGGTATGTTTACAATCCAATACTTTTTTACCCAAAAAATAACGGATATACAATTCCCCACTATACGGCGAAGAATAATTTTTTATGGTAACTGGCCATATATAACTAAACCCTTTAATGAACCAGGTAAACATAGCAGGATGAGTTTTTGATATTTCGACAGATTGTTTTGTAATCTGTTTCCAAAATTATTCAAACTGAATTTTCTTTAAATAATAGCCTTTCCCATCTAGGGTAGGTGGAATGCTGGATTGAATGGTAATCCCCTCTCGGGTAAGCAACATTTTTTGGGTTCCTTTATCTGTAGTTACTTCAACCGGTAGTGGCATATCCAGATTCAGCA
>CAIUKP010000313.1 GCA_903899675.1 uncultured Bacteroidota bacterium
ATAATTTTTCAAAGAAACTTTTGTTACACAAAAAGTTTCCGTAGTTTTGTTGCAATATTTAAATATGGAAAACACGGCCGAAAGAATTGTAGCAAAAGCGTATGAATTATTCATGCGTTTAGGCATTCGAAGCGTGAGCATGGATGAGATTGCCAACCAGTTGGGTATGAGCAAGAAAACCATTTACCTATATTATGCGGATAAGGATGAATTGGTTGAAGATGCCATTGAAATTGTTTTGAATATCAACCGAAACGATTGTAAAACCCAACTGGAAGAAAGTGAAAACGCCATTCATGAAGTTTTTCTCAGCATCGATACGGTAAAAAAGATTCTTAGTAAAATGAATCCGGCGGTGATTTTCGATTTGGAAAAATACCACACCGGCGCCTTCAATAAATACAATAATCACAAAAACAAGTTTTTATTTGAGGTGATTGTTAACAATTTAAACAGGGGAAAACAAGAAGGCCTGTATCGACAAGACATCAATATCAATCTGATTGCTCGATTCCGGTTGGCCTCGATGTTTCTAATTTTTAATCCGGAAATTTTTCCCGGCGAAAATTTTAATCTTCCCCAACTGATAGCCGAAACCACCGACAATTTCTTGTATGGAATTGCCAGCGAGGAAGGCCGTTTAATGATTGAACATTACAAGCAAATAAATAAAAATCTGATTCCAGCATGACCCGTTATTGCTTACTCTATATAATTCTTCTTGCCGCAACGGCAACCCCTCGCTCAGCTAGCGGTCAGGCTCCGAAAGCCAATCATCACTATGCTTTCAGCATTCAGCAAGCATTAGATTATGCGAAAGCTAATAATGTGCAGGTGAAAAACGCACTACTAACTGTTCAGGCACAAAAAGAAACCAATCGAGAAATTACAGCAGCTGCACTCCCGAATATTACTGGCACAGGCAACCTTATGAATTACCTCGAGTTACCGGTATCACTGCTTCCTGGTGAAATTTTTGGTCAGCCACCCGGGACTTATATACCCGTTCGATTTGGAACAAAATATAACTCAACAGTGGGTGTTCAATTACAACAAACCTTATTTGACGGACAAGTATTTGTTGGATTACAAGCCAGAAAAACCTCCATTGATTTTCAACTAAAAATGTAGAAGTTACAGAAGAACTCATTAAAGCTAATATTTACAAAGTATACTATCAGCTGGTTGCCAGTAAAACCCAGATCCAAATTTTGGATGCAAATATCCAACGCCTGGAGAAACTGGAAAACGATACTCGTATACTATATAATAATGGATTTGCTGAAAAATTAGACGAGGATAAAGTTTCCATTCAGCTAACCAATCTGAATACCGAAAAAGTAAAAGCACTCAATAGTATTGAAATCGGTTACCTAGGGCTTAAAACCTTGTTGGGCATGCCGGCGAAAGATACTTTAGAACTCACCGAAAAATTAACAGAAGGCCAAATTGAAGCTAATATACTGGCTGATACCGGATTCCAATATCAAGACAGGAAAGAATATCAATACTTAGAACTGGCCAAGAAGCTAAATGAATATAATATAAAAAGATATCAGTTAAGTTATTTACCCACTTTGAGTATGAACGCTGCCTACAACAAAAATGCACAAAGGAATACATTTGATTTGTTTGTTAAAGATGGGGACTGGTTTACCACCTCATTTATTGGATTCAATTTGTCGGTTCCCATCTTCAGCGGATTTGCCAAAGATGCCCGGGTAGCCAAATCGAAAATTGATTTGCGCCAAACCAATAATCAACTGGAGAACCTGAGAAACACCATCGATAACGAAGTGCAGCAGGCTAGAATCAATTTCAACACCGCACAAAACACCCTACGCTTCCAGAAAAAAAACATGGAACTAGCCGAAAAAGTATATAACCAAACCAGAAAAAAATACGAAATCGGAACAGGATCCAATATTGAAATTTCAGCAGCACAAACCGATTTAATAACCGCTCAAAATAATTATTTATCTGCTCTGTATGGAGCCATCGTAGCAAGAATAGATTACTTGAAATCTACCGGAAAATTATAATTACTATACCCAGCCATAAAACCCAACCATGAAAAATCTTGTACCTATATCTCTGCTATCCATTCTGCTAATCGCTACCAGCTGTGGAAAAACCAAATCGAATGACTCGGAAGCCGTAACGAAAAAGAAAACCGAATTGGCCGATTTGAAAAAAGAACAGGATAAACTGACAATTCAGATAGGCAAACTAGAAAAAGAAATCGCAAAGTTAGATCCCGCATTTGCCAAAGCAGAAAATGCCAAACTGGTTTCAGTAGATGCTCCTATTAGCTATCAGCCATTTAATCATTACATCGAGTTGCAGGGAAAAGTTGAATCGGAAAATATTTCATTCGTAACTCCCCGTGGTATACCCGGACAGGTGAAACAAATTTCAGTGAAGCGGGGCGATTATGTAAACAAAGGCCAACTCCTGCTGAAACTGGATGATGCCATCGCCCGTCAAAGTTTAGTTTCAGCCGAGCAGGGTTTAGAAACCATGAAGGGTCAATTAAGCTTTGCCCGTAACATATATCAAAAACAAAAAAATCTTTGGGAACAAAATATTGGCACAGAAGTTCAACTGATTACTGCCAAGAATAACGTAGAAACCCTGGAAAATCAACTCAAGGGCATGCAGGAACAAATAAAAATTACCAAAGAACAACTGCAAATGACCAATGTATACAGTGATGTGTCGGGCGTGGCAGAAGAAGTTAATATTCGCGTAGGGGAAACTTTTATGGGGGGGATGCAAATTAAAATAGTAAATACTACCCAACTGAAAGTAACCACCCAAATTCCTGAAAACTATATTGACCGGGTAACTACCGGTAAGGCAATTAATATCATTTTACCTGATATCAATAAAACCGTATCGTCTAATATAAGCTTAACAGGAAAAATAATCGATCCGAATAGTCGTAGCTTTTATGTGGAAGCCAAAATTCCTTCTGATAAAGATTTTCATCCCAATCAAATTGCACTGGTTAAAATAATGGACTACAGCAATTCGAAAGCAATTTCTGTTCCGGTGAATACTTTACAGAGCGACGAGAAAGGAAAATACGTAATGGTACTTTCGAAAGAAGGTGATAAAACCTATGCCAGAAAGAAAATGGTAATCATCGGACAATTTTATGCAGACAAACTGGAAATCAAAAGTGGTCTCGCGCTAGGTGATCAGGTTATCAGTGAAGGCTTTCAGGGATTATTCGACGGGCAACTGATTACTACGGCAGTAAAATAAATTGATTTACTAATTATCACTTTGATTTCTACTTCTCCAGTTGGGGAACAGATTTTTAAAATATTATTATGAGCATTCAACAGATTACTGGCCGGTTTAAAGAATTCATGCCAACCACCTGGAGTATCAAGAATAAAACATCTATCTATTTGCTGATGTTGTTTGTAAGCTTGGGGGGTATTTACCAATTCCTAACCTTGCCCAAAGAGCAATTTCCTGATATAGTAATCCCTACCATATTTGTACAAACTGTATATGTAGGTAACTCTCCTAAAGACATTGAGAATCTGGTAACGCGACCGCTCGAAAAACAAATCAAAGGGATTACCGGAGCAAAAATTAAAAAATTCACTTCTAATTCACAGCAAGATTTTTCGGCCATACAAATTGAATTTGACACCGACGTAAAAACAGACATAGCGCTGCAAAAAGTTAAAGATGCCATTGATAAAGCCAAACAAGATTTGCCGAAAGACCTTACGAAAGAACCCACTGCCCTAGAAATTTCGCTGAGTGAACAGCCCATCATGTATGTGAATTTGAGTGGCGACTACGATTTAACGCGGCTGAAAAATTTTGCCGACGACTTAAAAGACAAATTAGAAAACCTGCAACAAATCAACCGGGTTGAAATAGTGGGAGCCCCCGAAAGAGAATTTCAGATTAATGTAGACAATTACCGGATGCAAAGTGCCGGCGTAACTTTTGATGACATCAATAATACCGTCAAAAGAGAAAACCTAGACATCTCTGGTGGCTTGTTGGAAGTGGGCGATATGAGAAGAAACATACAGATTAAAGGACAACTTAAATCGGCAAACGATATAGCCGCTATAATAATTAGAAATCAAACCGGCTCTCCTGTTTATTTAAAAGATATTGCCACTATTATAGATACTACTAAAGACAGAGAAAGCTATGCGCGGCTGAATGGAAAAAATGTGGTTACCCTCAACATCATCAAGCGAAATGGCGAAAACCTGATTGAAAGCAGTGATGGCGTTAAAGAAATTGTAGAAACCGCTAAGGCAGAAGTTTTTCCGAAAGATTTAAATATAGTAATCACCGGCGACCAAAGTATAAAAACCCGAACCTCCTTTAATGACCTGGTGAATTCCATTATCATCGGATTTGTATTGGTGCTGATTGTATTGATGTTTTTCATGGGGGTAGTTAATGCCTTCTTTGTGGCATTATCCGTTCCATTGAGTATGTTTGTGGCATTTGTGTTTTTACCCGCTGCCGATCTGATAGTAGGTTCGCATGTAACCCTCAACTTTATAGTACTGTTTGCGTTGTTGTTCGGACTTGGAATTATTGTAGATGACGCCATTGTGGTTATTGAAAATACCCACCGAATTTTTATGCAGGGTAAGGGGAAAATTCCCACAGGCCTGGCAGCTCGCATGGCAGCCGGAGAAGTATTTATTCCGGTACTGGCAGGAACCGTAACCACGCTGGCTCCTTTCTTCCCATTACTCTTCTGGCCTGGCATCATTGGAAAGTTCATGATGTATCTGCCCACCATGCTGATTTTTACGCTCACCGCTTCTTTAGTGGTAGCCTTTATCATGAACCCTGTTTTTGCTGTTGATTTCATGAACCATGAAGATGACGAGGTAATAAAAAAGAAGTCGGACATGTTTAAGGTGAAACTCTTCTGGGTTGGCGTGATTGGAGGAATACTATTAGACCTATTTGGCTTTCCGTTTGCAGGCAATCTCCTGCTTTTGTTTATGCTGCTTTGGATACTGAATCGCTTCGTGTTATCAGATGCCATTGCTAACTTTCAGCAAAAAGTGTTACCCGCCATCATGAACAAATACGAGCAACTCCTCCGCTGGGCTCTTAAGGGTTGGAGACCTGTACATTTGCTGCTCGGAACCATCGGCCTGCTATTTGTTTCCTTACTTCTATTTGTAGGATCTATTAAAAGTGGCCGAACCCAGGTTGTATTTTTTCCAAAACCCGACCCCAACCAGATTTATGTGTATCTAAAACTGCCCGTTGGTATGGATGTTAAGTATACCGACTCCATCACCCGAGAACTCGAAAATCGCGTGAACAAAGTATTGGGAATTGGTAACGGAAAAACCAATCCCATTGTAGAAAGTGTTATCAGCAACGTGGCAGTGGGTGCAGGTGATCCGGTATTGGGAGACCGCAGCACCCGCAGTGAACTGGGCCGCTTACAAATTTCATTTGTAGAATTCGAAAAACGCCACGGAGTATCCACCAAACCCTATCTAGACAGTATTCGCAAAGTAATGACTGGAATACCGGGAGCCGAATTTAGTATAGACCAGGAAAGTTCTGGTCCACCTACTGACCCCCCCATCAATATTGAAATTGCCTGTGAAGATTTTAATCAGCTCATTAAAAGCGCAACTGACCTGAAAAATTATCTCGACTCCATTCAGGTTCCCGGTGTGGAAGAATTGAAAATGGATGTGGACTTAAATAATCCGGAAATCACTTTTACCATCAACCGGCAGCGGGCATTGATTGAAGGGGTTTCAACCGCGCAGATTGGTCAACAAATCAGAACTGCGTTGTTTGGGTTGGAGGTTTCTAAAATCAAGGAAGGTAAAGATGAATATAAAATTCAACTCCGGAACAATTCATTTCAACGGAAAAATTTAACGGATCTGTTGAACATGAAAATATCCTTCCGCGATATGGCAGCGGGCGGAGCCGTAAAAAATATTCCCATCAGTGCCTTGGTAGATATTGAGCCTACTTCAACTTTAGGCAGTGTAAAAAGAAAAGATCAAAAAAGATTAATCACCCTTCGCTCCAACGTATTAATGAATGAAGGGTTTAACCCAACTGGCGTTAATCAGGTGCTGGAAAAGCATATTGCCAACTATAAAAATTTGCCGGAAGGCGTAACGGTTAAACAAACCGGAGAAGGAGAACAACAAGCCGAAACCGTTGCCTTTTTAGGTAAGGCGCTATTGATTGCACTGATGCTTATACTTTTCACACTTGTTTTACAATTCAACTCAATCAGTAAATCGGTAATCATTTTAACGGAAATCATCTTCAGCGTAATTGGGGTATTTCTAGGATATGCCATCACAGGAATGGATGTTTCCAGTATCTTCATGGGACTTGGTATTGTTGGCTTAGCGGGTATTGTGGTAAAAAATGGTATCCTGGTAATTGAATTTACCGATGAGCTGCGTGGCAGAGGGATGAAAACAAGAGAGGCCGCCATTCAAGCCGGTAAAACCCGGATTATTCCGGTTATGTTAACGGCAGTTGCCGCTATCCTGGCTTTCATACCCATTGCGATTGGATTCAATATCAACTTCGTTACCCTATTCAGCGAGCTAAATCCCCATATCTTCTTTGGAGGAGATAATGTGGCATTCTGGAGACCGCTGAGCTGGACAATTATTTTTGGACTAGCATTCGCATTTTTTATGACGTTGATTATTGTTCCGGCGATGTACCTGATAGCCGAAAGATTGCGCAGACCGATGCAGCGGATGTTTGGAGGTAAGTGGATCAGTATGCTGGGTATTCCACCACTCACTTTGTTGTTTTTGCCCTTAATGGTAATTGCCCTATTATCGCATCGGGTAAAGCGCAAAAAAAGAGCAGAGAAATTTGCCAAAAACCCCCACGTAAATGAATTGTTTATAGGAAGCTGGTTTTAATAGGATTTAGAACAATGGTTTTAACTGAACCGCCCTGTTTTCAGGGCGGTTTTTGTTTGTCGATTACCACTGGTCATTCGCTACAACCACTATTCCAGTAACCAGCCATTTTAGAAAAATCTTCCCGCCGCTTAATACCCCAGCATAGTAATTTTGTATCAAAACAAAGTATATGATAGCGAACCACGAAATAGACTACCGGATTTTTGGGGAAGAAATGCAGTATGTAGAAGTTGAACTAGATCCCGGAGAAACCGCTGTTGCCGAACCGGGTGCTTTTATGATGATGGATGACGGAATTGCTATGGAAACCATATTTGGTGATGGAAGCAAACAGCAAACCGGTGGATTGTTTGGCAAACTGTTGAATGCGGGAAAACGCGTATTGGTAGGTGAAAATTTATTTATGACGGCTTTCACCAATGCCGCACAGGGAAAAAAGCATGTTTCATTTGCTTCCCCCTATCCCGGAAAAATTATACCCCTCAATTTATCCATCCTAAACAATACTATTATTTGCCAAAAGGATTCTTTTTTGTGTGCAGCTAAAGGGGTAAGTATTGGCATAGAATTTCAGCGAAAACTAGGAACCAGTTTATTTGGTGGTGAAGGATTTATTATGGAAAGGCTGGAAGGCGATGGCATGGCTTTTTTACATGCCTGTGGACATGTTATTGAAAAAAATCTTCAACCTGGAGAATTGATTAAAATTGATACCGGTTGTATAGTTGGATTTACGGGTGGCATAGACTATGATATTCAAATGGTAGGTGGCATTAAAAACAGTTTATTTGGCGGCGAGGGATTATTTTTTGCCACGCTGCGTGGGCCGGGTAAAGTTTGGATTCAAACCCTTCCCATTAGTCGACTCGCCGGAAGAATTTTACAATATGGTACCACCACTCGCAGAGAAGAAGGAAGTATGTTGGGAGGAATAGGAAATCTGCTCGATGGAGATGGCTGGTAAGCTGATTAAAAAGTTATGGATGAAATGCCTTTAACCTTTTTACGGCTTCCTCCAGTGTACTTTCTTTTTTTGCAAAACAAAAACGCAATACCCTGTGGTCTGTATTATCCTGATAAAATACAGAAACCGGCACGGTAGCTACCCCATGCTCTTTGGTTAACTGAATCGCCATTTCCCGATCTGGTTCATTACTAAAATGACCATAGCGAAAACAAGCAAAGTAACTTCCCGAAGAGGGTATATATTCAAAGGGAGTGGATTGCATTAATTTACAGAAGTAATCTCTTTTCTGTTGTACCGCTGCACCCAGCGTTAAGTAGGCATTGGTATCCAGCATATATTCTGCCAATGCTACCTGCTTAGGAGTATCACAGGAAAAACTATTAAACTGATGTACTTTTCTAAATTCCTGCATCATGCTTTCTGGAGCGATGCAATAGCCCAGTTTCCATCCGGTACAATGATAGGTTTTGCCAAAAGAGAAACATACAAAACTCCGCTCGCGCAATGCAGGATACCGCAATACACTTTGGTGAATTTGTGCATCATAAATCAGGTGCTCATACACTTCATCACTCAATACAAAAATAGAAGTACCCGCAACAATGTTTTCTAATTCGCGCATATCCGCTTCCTGCCAAATCATGCCAGTAGGATTATGAGGCGTATTCAACATAATTACTCGGGTACGGGATGTTATTTTTTTTCTCACCTCATCCCAAGGAATCCGATAGTCTGGAAAGGTTAAAGGAATAAGCACCGGAACCGCTCCGTTGATGGTGATATTGGGTATATAGCTATCGTAGGCGGGTTCAAAAACAATCACTTCATCACCCGGTTGCAATACCGAAGTGAGTGCGGTATAAATCGCATAAGTGCCGCCGGGTGTAATGGTAATCTGGGTTTCGGGATTTATAGGATATCCGTAAAGGTTATTTACTTTTTCGGCAATTCTTTCCCTTAATAAGGGGTAGCCATTCATGTGCGTGTACTGATTGTGCCCGTCCCGCATGGCTTTTGCTACTTCTTCAACTAATTGAGAACTCATGGGGAAATCGGGAAAGCCCTGGCCTAGATTAATCGCATCATAGGTTTTTGCCAACTGACTCATTACCGTAAAAATAGTAGTTCCTACCTGAGGTAACCGAGAGGTAATGGAGGGGGTAATCGACATGTTTTTTACTTTAGTCGGATGCTACGATTATGAAAAAACCTCCAGATTAAGGAGCCAGTTTTCCGGCTATTCGGTTCAGTTCAATTTCAGCTATTTTGGCTGCATAGCTCAGATTCACCAAACGAAACCCTTCGTTTTCGAAACTCACCTGAGCCTGCTTTACATCCAAAATGGTTGACTGTCCTAATTCAAATTTATGTAAAACCAAATCGAGCAGTTCGGATGACAGCTGGTAGTTTTTCTTTTCGGTTTGTAGTTGCAGAAGATTGCTTTTATAAGACTGATACGTTCTTACAATACCAGTTTCCATATCAAAAAACATATTGTCGTACTGAAGCCGCGCATTTCTAGTATTGATTTCGGCAATCTGCTGCTGTTTTTTACTTACTCCGCCATTATATATAGGAATCCCTAGATTTATTCCTATAAATGGACCATAACTCTGGTTAAGCAATGCAAATCCGGCAGCACTTTTAGAATTGCTAAAATTATACCCTGTATTGGCTCGAAGGGTTGGATATCGGAGCGCCTCGGTTTCTTTTTCCAACCACTCATTCACTTTCACTTGCTGAGACGCAGCCAGTAAGGAAGGATTAGCCGGCATGTATTTTCGAATGCTATCCAATAAGAGTTTATTATCAACCACTATAGTATCTCGGATAAGAATGGAAGCATCCGCCGGCTTCATAAAAATTAGGTTGAGCAAATCTGTTTTGGTTTGATCAATTACCAGCTGTTGGGTTTGTAGATTTTGTTCCAGTGCATTTAAATCAATTTTTGCCTGGAGCAGATCCGCCTGATTAGCCAAACCTGACTCTTTACGTATATTCAATACTTCCAATCTTTTTTGTGAAGCAGCAATTGACTGATAAATAGTTTTCAAAAAATCTTGCTGCCGAACCACATCATAGTAGCGCGTCATCACTGCTGCAATGGTATTCTGAATTTGGGTGGCGAGTACTTGCTGGTTAAGTCCTTTGATTTCTTCCAGTCGTTTCTTAGTAGCCGTAATTCGATTGCCATTATACAGCACCATGGATGCGGTAACGCCGGCGGTAAGGTTGTTGGTTCCTACATTGGGTCTTTTGGTGTCGCGTGTGGGATCAGAAAATTTTTGATTGATGCTTACCACCTGTTCATTATCGGTAATAGTGGCACTCACAACCGGTAATCCCCCTGCAAAACCCTTATCATCAGAAATAGCACTGATGCTTAGATTATTTTTAGCAAACTGTATATCGAGGCTGTTTTTTAAGGCAATATTAATGGCATCGGAAAGGGTAAGCGTTTGTTGGGCAAGTAGTGGCTTACCGAAGCTTAGAACCAAAAACAGAACCAGCATTTTTCTCATATCCGCTAAGTTATCAAAAGAGAGCCCTATGGCCGAAAATTAATACATGAATGGATGAATTAGCTCACCAAGGTTCCCACGGAACCTCCCAGCACTACTTGCAAAAGGTTACCCGGCTTATTCATATCAAAAACAATGATGGGCAACTTGTTTTCCATACAAAGGGTAAAGGCCGTCATATCCATTACTTTCAAATTTTTTCGAATACATTCTTCAAAAGAAATGGTTTCGAATTTGGTGGCTGTCGGGTCCTTTTCGGGGTCGGCGGTATATACACCATCAACCCGGGTTCCTTTTAATATTACATCCGCCTTCATTTCTATCGCCCGAAGTGAGCCGGCCGTGTCGGTGGTAAAATAGGGGTTGCCGGTACCTGCCCCAAAAATCACAACCCGTCCTTTTTCTAGATGGCGTAAAGCTTTTCTGCGAATATAGGGTTCGGCTACCTGCTCCATGTTGATGGCACTTTGTAAACGGGTATATACGCCAATTTTTTCTAGCATGGCCTGCATTGCCATCGCATTGATAACCGTTGCCAGCATACCCATATAATCACCGTGTGCTCTTTCAATTCCACTGTCCGCTTCATTCATACCCCGATAGATATTTCCGCCTCCAATTACAATCGCTACCTGAACACCCAGTTCTGTTACGAGTTTAATATCCTGCGCATATTGCTCGATAATTTTGGGGTTAAAGGGATCTCCGTTTCGCTGATCACCCAAAAGGGCTTCACCAGATAGTTTTAATAAGATTCTTTTGAACTTGGGTAGCATGGCAGGAATTTATATTAGGTATGCAAATAACCTTATTTTTTGGGAGAATTCACTCCCCTGTGCATAAACTGCTTGCTTACCGGGCAGTACGGCCTTTTTTTGCCGGTTTTTTACTGGCTTTTTCCCGATTCTCTTTTACCCGAAACACAATTATATCACGAATCAAGGTAAGCGGCAGCGGCTGGTTGTGGGGAAATTGTATAGACCCAGTTGCATGGACGTATTTATTCAACCGGTTTTCGAATTTTTTAACCCCCGATGCCATTGGATATACCCCAATATGATGGGTATGCACCGCAAAATACAACAAGCGACCCTGCAGTAAATAAGATGGCATCCGATAACTGATTTTTTCAGTTGCTTCCGGAACCAATTCTTTTACCAACCTGCGAATGGCAGCTAATCGTTTACGAATGGGTGCGGGGTATTGGTTACAATATTGCTCAACCGTTTCTATAATTGAAGGGGTTTGCA
>CAIUKP010000314.1 GCA_903899675.1 uncultured Bacteroidota bacterium
ATTATTGATAATTACCTTCGCTCCTTCAGCTTCCTCAAATACCCGGTCGAAAAAAACTACCGGTATCCCCCTTTTTTTATAGGGGGCAAAGTGATCTAGGTTTTGGGTATCAAATGCCAGCGATGCAATTAGCCCATCTACCCGCTTATTAAAAAAGTTTAGCGCATTGGCAGCTTCTTTTTTACTGGATTCTGAAGAATGCCCTATAATCAAATCGTAATTGGCTTCGGTGGCAACTTTTTCTATTCCAGATAATACTGAAACCATAAATTGGCTATTCAACTCGTGCAGGATGAGTCCTATGGTATGGGTATGCTGTTTTCGTAGGTTACTGGCAAATGTATTGGAGCGATAGCCTCTTTTTTGGGCCAGCTCAATAATTTTTTTTCGGGTGTTTTTATTGATGGTAGGATGCTGATTCAGCGCACGACTAACGGTGGCTGCCGATACATTGAGTTCATGGGCCAGATCGTAGATGGTAATATCTTTTTCTGCCTTCATTTATACAATCGGTTACAATTTATAGGATGCGGGGCATTATTCGGGTAGGTGGCTTATTCAAATATACTCTTATATTTCAAACGGATAGTCAGGGATATGAGTCAGAATTTCGACTTTTTCACAAGAAATACACATTTTTTTGCAATCGGTTGCAGGCTTTAATAATTGGGTTATATTTATATAAAATCTGTTAACTTGATTCGGCTTCATGCACAATTTATAATAATTGTTTTTGCTGTAGGCATGCACGATGCCTCCGCACAACCCATTCGATTATCTCCTGCAGATAGTATTGCTAGAAAAAGAGCTGCAGATAGCATTCGCAGTAAAACTTCTGAAGATTATCAGGATATGTTGAAACAATTGGGCATTACTGAATTGCGGCCCGGAGCGAATGGAAATAATGCTAAAGATCCCCATGCTGCTAATTATGATGAATCAAAAGCTAACCCATTTCCTCAATTACCTGATCCGCTGATATTAACAAACGGCAAAAAAATAACTACATCCAAGCAATGGTTTACAAAGCGTCGTCCACAAATAGTAGAATTTTTCGATCGCGAAATTTATGGGCGCCAGCCCAATGATATACCTCTGGTAAAATGGCAGGTAGATGAAGTAATAGTAGATACTATTCAAGGAATTCCGGTTACCACTAGCTATATTACCGGAAAAGTTGAACATCCTACTAACCCAAACCGAAAGGTTCAAATTAAACTTTCTCTAACTATTCCTATAGGAGCAGTAGAAAGAATTCCGGTGGTAATGGAACTCAGTTTTCCAATGCCACCCGGATTTAAGTCGCCACCTCCTCCGCCTAATGTGCCTCGATCTCCCGGGTGGCAAGAACAGGTTTTATCAAGAGGTTGGGCAGTTGCTCAGCTTATTCCAGTTAGTATTCAGGCTGATAATGGAGCCGGACTCACAGAAGGTATTATTGGCTTATTAAATGATGGAAATCACCGAAAACCAGATGATTGGGGAGCTCTTCGAGCCTGGGCTTGGGGGACTTCCCGGGCCGTTGATTTTTTTGAATCACTTCCACAGTTGGATGCCAAAAAAGTAGCCATTGAGGGACACTCTCGCTACGGAAAAGCCGCATTGGTTGCCATGGCCTATGATGCTAGAATCGCGATTGCATTTGTTAGTTCATCCGGTGAAGGGGGGGCAAAATTACATAGAAGAAATTTCGGTGAATTGGTGGAGAATCTGGCAGCATCCGGCGAATACCACTGGATGGCAGGAAACTTTATCAAATATGCAGGGCCGCTACAATGGAGTGATTTGCCGGTTGATTCACATGAATTAATTGCCCTCTGTGCACCTAGGCCTGTTTTTATTAGTGTAGGTGAGAAAGGCGACTCCTGGGTGGATGCAAAAGGGAATTTTTTAAGTGCCGTTTATGCTACTCCGGTATATGAATTGTTAGGTAAAAAGGGAATTCCCAGTGCTGAGTTTCCTAAAGTTGAGACGGGCTTTTTTGAGGGAGAACTATCTTTTCGCCAGCATTCAGGCGGCCATACCCCCTTACCCAATTGGCCTTATTTTCTGCAAATGGCAAACAAATATTTTTCTAACAAATAATTGCATAACTAGATAAATTATTTGATATGCTGTTTATGGGAATTGATATAGGAACCTCTTCAGTTAAATTAACTGTTTTAGATAATCAGTACCCAAAACCACTAGTTACCGTTCAGTATCCCGACACAGAAAATGCCATCATTTCTTTACAGGATGGATGGGCTGAGCAATCGCCCGATATGTGGTGGGAGCAAGTTCAGCAAGTAATTGTAAAAGCAAATGCTACGGGTTTATATCATTCAGCTGATATTTCTGCGATAGGCATTTCTTATCAGATGCATGGACTGGTAATGATAAACGATAAAGGAGATTGTTTACGCAATAGTATAATCTGGTGCGATAGCAGGGCTGTTTCTATTGGGCAGCAGGCATTTGAAGCCATTGGTCCGCAACATTGTTTGCAACACCTGCTCAATTCACCCGGTAATTTTACGGCAGCTAAATTAGCTTGGGTGCAACAAAATGAGCCTGAGTTGTTTCAGCAAATTCACCAGATTATGTTACCCGGAGATTTTATTGCTTACCGGTTAACCGGAACTGCCACTACTACATCGGCTGCCTTGTCGGAAGGCATTTTCTGGGATTTTAGTAAGGAAGAAGTTTCTAAAGATATTTTCAATTACTTCGGTTGGGAAGAATCTATACTTCCACCCATACAGCCAGTGTTCAGTGAACATGGAACCTTACTAAAATTGGTTGCAGAGAAATTAGGCTTAACCCCCGGTATTCCGGTTACCTATAAGGCGGGTGATCAACAAAACAATGCCTGGTCGTTACAGGTGCTGTCTCCGGGAGAAGTGGCAGCTACGGCCGGTACCTCAGGTGTTATTTATGCCGTAACGGATCAACTTGCATATGATAAATTGTCGAGGGTAAATACATTCGCCCATGTAAATCACATTGCCCAAGATAAACGGTTGGGTGTGTTGCTATGTATCAACGGTGTAGGGATACTTAATAACTGGGTTAAGCGGGTGGCAGGTAATTCGCTTAGTTATGATGAAATGAATGCACAGGCAGCCCTGGTGCCAGTAGGCTCAGATGGCTTATCGCTGTTGCCCTTTGGAAATGGAGCTGAACGAATGTTGGAAAACAAGATGGTACAGGCACATTTGCATCAAATCAATTTTAATAAACATACAGCAGCTCATTTGTTTAGAGCTGCTCAAGAAGGCATTGCTTTTGCATTCCGGTATGGATTAGATATTTTACGCGAAAATCAACTTCATCCCTCCGTAATACGTGCTGGAAAAGCCAATATGTTTTTAAGTAAATTGTTTATCCAATCTTTTGTAAACGCTACGCAAACCCCTGTTGAGTTATATGATACAGACGGAAGTGCCGGAGCCGCCAGAGGGGCTTGCAGGGGGTTAATACCAGATGGAATGGGGTTGGCTGCAGCTGAGCCCTTGCAACGGATAGAACCGGATGGGGATGCTGACAAGCTGGAAGAAGCCTATCAACAATGGCATAACCACTTACAGCAACAGCTTTTACATTTTTAATTCAATCAAAAATAATCTGTATGCAAGTAGTAACGGGAACTAAGGAATTTTTTAAGGGCATTGGTCAAATTCAATTTGAAGGTATTCAATCGGATAATCCACTGGCCTTTCGCTGGTATGATGCGGAAAGGGTGGTAGCAGGAAAGCCCATGAAAGAATGGCTTCGCTTTGCCTGTGCTTATTGGCATAGTTTTGTAGGCAATGGAGCTGATCCATTTGGAGAGCCTACCCATTTATTTCCCTGGAATATTCAAAATGATCCCATAGCCAGGGGAAAAGATAAAATGGATGCCGCATTCGAATTCATTACCAAAATGAATATCCCTTTTTATTGTTTTCATGATGTGGATGTGGTTGATTTTATAGAGGATGTGGCAGAAAATGAAAGACGCTTACAGCAAATCACTGCCTATGCCAAGCAGAAACAAAAAGACTCCGGGGTTCAGCTACTTTGGGGAACTGCTAATTTATTCAGCAACCGCCGGTATATGAATGGGGCTGCTACCAATCCCGACTTTTCGGTAGTGGCGCATGCCGGCGCACAAGTTAAAGCAGCATTGGATGCCACCATCGAACTGGGGGGCGCCAACTATGTATTCTGGGGTGGAAGAGAAGGGTACATGAGTTTGCTAAACACCAATATGAAAAAAGAGAAAGACCATTTGGCTCGTTTTCTGCATATGGCAAAAGACTATGCAAGAAGTAATGGATTTACTGGCCACTTTTTTATTGAACCGAAGCCTTGTGAACCAACGAAACATCAATACGATTACGACAGTGAAACCGTTATTGGATTTCTCCGGCAATATGATTTATTGCAGGATTTTAAACTGAATATCGAAGTGAATCATGCTACCCTGGCTGGTCATACATTTCAACATGAACTGCAAGTAGCAGCTGATGCAGGTGTATTAGGAAGTATTGATGCCAATAGGGGAGATTACCAGAATGGATGGGATACCGATCAGTTTCCCAATAATATCAATGAGCTGGTAGAAACGATGCTGGTAATTGTAGAAGCCGGCGGTTTTAGTGGCGGAGGAATAAACTTTGATGCCAAGCGCAGAAGAAATTCAACCGATCCGGCCGATTTATTTTATGCCCATATTGGAGGAATGGATGTTTTTGCCAGAGCATTAATAGTGGCAGATCAGGTTTTACAGCATTCCGATTACAGAAAAGTTAGAACTAACCGATATGAATCTTTTGAAACCGAACAGGGGAAGGCATTTGAAACAGGAAAGATGAGCCTAGAAACCCTGGCATCTATAGCCGCAACGGTGGGAGAACCCGCTATCGTAAGTGGAAAACAGGAGTATCTAGAAAACATCATCAATCGTTACATCTAATCGCAGCCTTCAAAATTAGTTATGCAGCAAAAGGCCTTTATTTTCGATTTGAATGGAACCATGATAAATGATATGGATTTCCATATACGCGCCTGGCATACCATTCTCACTTCATTAGGTGCGGAGTTGAGTTTGGAGCAAGTAAAACTCGAGTGTTATGGAAAAAACGAGGAATTACTTGAAAGAATTTTCCCGGGAAGATTCTCCAATGAAGAGATGCAAACTATGATTTTGCATAAGGAAAAAACCTATCAGTTGGAATTCAAACCCCATCTAAAATTGATAGCAGGACTGGAATCTTTTTTACAAAAAGCTTATACCGAATCCATACCTATGGGAATTGGGTCAGCCGCACTTCCGATGAATATAAATTATGTGCTGGATGGGTTACAGATTCGGCATTATTTTAAAGCCATTGTGAGCGCTGTAGATGTTGCCTTCAGCAAGCCTCACCCAGAAACCTTTCTTTCCTGTGCAAAACAGTTGGGGGTGGAGCCAAGTAATTGCATCGTTTTTGAAGATTCTCCCAAAGGGGTGCTTGCAGCAAAAATGGCAGGTATGCAATCGGTGATTTTAACAACCATGCATTCGGCGGATGAATTTGAGGAGGGCGATGATATTTTACTAAAAGTATCCGATTATTCAACAGATGCGATTATACGGCTTATAAAACCGGAATGAAGTTTCGTATATTGCTGATGCGCTTTTTACCTTCATAAATGAATGCATATGAAATATTACCTGATTATACCTTCCCTGTTATTGTTGGTTGGTTGCTTACAACCTGAAAAGAAAGCAGTAACCTATATTAAAAGTATCCGCGAAACTCCTTTTGGAAAAATCGGTGATACCGCCATTACCCGTTATACAATTACCAAAAGCAATGGAATGCAAGTAAGTATCATAAATTATGGAGCAACCATAACTTCTATGATCGTGCCCAACAATAAGGGTGAACTCGGAGATGTGGTGCTGGGCTTTGATAGCCTTTCTGGTTACCTGCAAAGTACCAACCCCTATTTTGGTTCCACCATTGGAAGATATGGCAACCGGATTGCTAAGGGACAATTTCAATTGGAGGGGACTAACTATTCTTTATCCGTTAATGATCATGGAAATACCTTGCATGGGGGAGTAAAGGGTTTAGACAAAGTGATTTGGAATGCTACCCGCATTCCC
>CAIUKP010000315.1 GCA_903899675.1 uncultured Bacteroidota bacterium
CCCATATTTGCGCAGGTTGAATGAAGCTCTCCCGGGCTGAATACCTCCATAGTAGAGGGCTGCCAGCAGTGGAAAAACGATTGCCGGCCAAAGGGAGAACAAGGAGGCAGAAAACAGTGCAGGGAGTAGTTGCAGAATGGCGATTAGTAGCAGTAAGGATAATATGCCCTGACTAACCCTAATCACTCTGGCATAGCGCTGGTACCATTGCATTCTTTCGTCGGTTGCTTCGGTGGTGGTATCAAACAGGTAGGCATGGGAATAATAGAGTAGGGTAGCCGAGAAAGTGGCGAGGTAAAACCAAGGGTTGGCAAAGGGCAGGGTTAATACGATGGCTGTTTGCCATTGAAGTGCCAATATTGAAAAACCGTAAAAAAAATTGCTGAAAACAAACCAGCGCAGGATGCCCGAGATACGCATTTATCTTTGCAGGATGATGGGCGGAGAAACGAGGGTATCGCTGATATTTTTGCCTTTATCGCGCAACCAGAACTTGAAAGTGGCAGTATCGTTTTTATTGCTACATCCGCCAATTACTGGATAGCCTTGTACGTTTGAATTATAGGCAAATCCTAGTTCTAAAATACCTGCTAGATTAGGAGTTGGGGTAAAGTCGGGCACTTGATAGGGTGAAATAAATTGTACGCCTGGGGAGTTTGGACAGGTTTTAGATATTTTCTGCACCCACATAGTATCTTGAATATCGCCTTCTTTGTCGGTAAAGTTAATTTCGAAACGAAGCAGATCACCGGTTTTCAGGGAAGTGCTGCTAATGTTTTTAAAACTGATTTGAGGCTTGGTGTTATAGGTAGATTTTCCGCAGCCTCCGAAAAGGAACACCGTAAGCCCGGTAATTAGTAATATTTTTGCGCTGCGGATGTTCATACATCAAATTTAGTTAAAATAGTACAATACATGGGGTAGTCTATGGTGGATGTTAACAATATTTTCTCTGTTTCTAAAATTGATTTTGCTGCCCTGTGCCGTGAAACCTTTGAATTTCAGTACACTGGTAATCCGTTATACCGGGAGTGGTGCCAGCGGCTAGGCCGGGATGCTTCCGATATTAGAGACATTACCGATATCCCGGCGCTGCCTATTGCATTTTTTAAGCAGGCAAAAGTGCATACTACCGAGTTTGCACCCCCAGGTTGTTTTTGAGAGTAGTGGCACCACCGGGCAGCAGAGCAGTTACCATCAAGTTAAGGACGTACAACTGTACGAGCAGAGTTATAGCCAAGGGTTTCGACTTTTTTATGGCGAGCCCGCAAACTGGTGCATCCTCGCATTATTGCCCTCGTATTTGGAGCGGGGAAATTCGTCGCTGGTGTATATGGTTGATGGATTGATGCAGCAAAGTAAGCATCCGTTGAATGGGTTTTATTTGCATAACACAGCTGAATTGGCGGATAAATTGCGGCAAACAGAAGCAGCAGGGCAGCGAACCTTATTGATAGGGGTTACCTATGCTTTGCTCGATTTTGCAGAGCAGTTTCCTTTGGAATTTCGGCATACGGTGGTAATGGAAACCGGCGGCATGAAGGGTCGGCGAGAAGAATTAACACGAGAGCAGGTGCACGGATTATTACAGGAAAATTTTCGAATAAAACAGGTACATTCCGAATATGGGATGACGGAGTTGTTGAGTCAGGCCTACTCTAATGGTGCGGGCAGATTTGTTTGTCCCCCCTGGATGCGGGTTTGGGTGCGGGATGAGCGGGATCCATTGTTGGTGAGAACGGAGGGGGAGGGGGTTTTGCAGGTGGTAGATCTTGCCAATAGGTATAGTTGTGCCTTTATTGCCACGGATGATGTGGGCCGGGTGTATGCCGATGGCAGTTTTGAAGTTTGGGGTCGCAGAGATCATTCAGATTTGCGGGGTTGTAGTTTATTATCGGTGTAGCGAAAAACTTGGCACAAAAACCCCGAAGCACTATATTTGCACCCCGACTGATGAAATCACCTGAATAGATTTTATCCTAGTTAATGTCGGTTTTCTGCCCAGATGGCGAAATTGGTAGACGCACAGA
>CAIUKP010000316.1 GCA_903899675.1 uncultured Bacteroidota bacterium
AGGGAAGTGGCGTTTATTGGAGCACAGAGAAAAAAGGAGCCGAAACCTATTTTGTAAATGGAAAGGAACTTCCTTTACCCGCAGATGTTTATATGCCAGATTTGATGCATCAACAGGTAACCAAATATATCTCTGCACATCAAAAAACTCCCTTCTTTCTTCATTATTCCATGGTACATGTGCATGCCAATATTCAGCGAACACCCTTTAGCAAAGCCGGCAGCGATTTATATGCAGATAATACTGCTTATATGGATAAGCTGGTTGGCGACCTAGTGCATGTACTTGATAGTTTGCACATGCGAGAAAATACCGTAATCATATTTATGGGTGATAATGGTACCGCCAGTAAATATGCCGAACGCAGTTCAATCGGAGGCAAACAGTTATCGGGCAAAAAAGGTACGATGCTCGAATGTGGAAGTTTGGTGCCCGCGAGCATCAGCTGGCCCGGGAAGATTAAGCCGGGAAGAATCAGTAATCAATTGATAGATGCCTGCGATTTTCTGCCAACACTGGCTGAGCTTACAGGAGCACCTATGCCAACTGATAGGGTAATTGACGGAAAAAGTTTTTTACCCCTGTTGTTCAACGAATCTGCTTCGCATCGAGACTGGATTTTTATGGAACTCGGTAATCAGTGGTACGTTAGAGATCCCAACTGGAAGTTAACCAGAGAAGAAAAGTTATTTGATATGCGCAATGCTCCCTTTGAGGAAATAGGGGTACAAAAGCCCGACAGTTTACCAGCAACCAAAGCTGCTTTTGCAAAATTGAAAGCTGTTTTAACGCAATTACGTCCCGAAGCAGGTTTTTTAGATGATGGTGATGGAAGTGGCAGACACGCCTCCAATGTGAAAAAGGGGAAAAAAGACGCTGATGATCAGTAATTGCTCTGTCCTTTAAATATTTCCATCATTTTCGGTTTCGAATAGTAAGATTGAAATCAGGGTGTTATGATTGAGATGGCGTTTGTAACAATTTTAGCATCAATATTTTTCACTTTTCCCCGGTATTCTCCATCAATTTGAAAGGGAATTCTTTTTTTACATCGGATATGAACTTGTTGGGCCTTATATACCACCAATTTATCCGGTTTAAAAGGCTGATGGGTAAAGAGCATTTTCAAGGTTTCTAGCAGTGATATTTTTTTCATTACTACTACTTCAAAATGATTGTCTACCAAACTTCCCTTCGGATTTATGCGGGCACCTGTTCGGTACGAGGTGCCGTTTGCTAATACAATCATGCCTGCCTTTAATTGCATCGATTGTCCGTCTATCTGAAGGGTTATTTGGTGAATTCGGGAATAGTACAATGATTGCAATGAAGCCCATCCATAGCCCCACCAGCCACGTACATTTCCCCGATTAAACTTTTTGATTGCCCAGGCATTTAATCCGATATCTGCCAAATGCAGGCAAATTTCATTTTGAATGGCAATGGCATGAATGGTGATTGGCTTTCCAGTAAGCAATATTTGCATCGCCTGAATGGGATCTGAGGGAATACCTAATTCGTAAGCTAATCCATTGGCAGATCCCGCCGGAATAATGCCCAATGGGATTGTACCGCTTACTAACGCAGTGGCCACAAGTTTTATGGTTCCATCACCCCCTACTGCTACCACCAAATTTGGCTGGATACTATGTATTTGTTCTTTGATTTGATTCGGAGTGGTGTCTTTTTCCAATTGCAAAAAATGAACATCCACACTTCGGGCGCTAAAAAATTCGGTAATCAAAGAACGCCAGGGTCTTCGAACGGAACCCGAATGGGGGTTGATAAAAAATAATATAGCAGTGGTTGGCATAGTAAATATTACCCGATTGAATACCAAGATATTCCGTAATTTGTAGGGAATGCTCTATGGCAAAGTTACTAAATAGCTCACCGGTTAACCTGAAGATTTATAAGGGATATGGCCACACCCATCATCTGGTTGTGTACGGACACCTGTTACAAGGAAATCCTACCATTCGAGAACGGTTCACTCAAAATATTTTTTACAATATCCGGCACCTGATTCGCTTATTTGCAATCCACCCAATCGCCGATGCCCGTATTCAGTTACAACACCAAACCACCCAATTGGAAACCCGAACCCGGGAAGACGGATTCTTTGAGTTTCATTGGGAATCGCCCCAAGAATTAACTGCCGGGTTTCAGTCAATAACCGTTTCTTATTTAGATAAAGAGGGCAAGGTATTGCAGAAAGTGCTAGGCGAAGTATATATTCCTCATTCAGTGCAGTTGGGGGTTATATCCGATATTGATGATACCATATTAATATCTTATTCATCCCGCCTTTTTAAACGGTTACGCGTATTGTTTACCCGGCAACCCCACAGCCGAAAAACCTTTGCCGATATTGTTCATTATTTTACGCTATTGTCGGTATCGCATACTACGCCCGATTTACCCAATCCCTTTTTTTACGTATCCAGCAGCGAATGGAATTTATACGATGATCTTACCGAGTTTTTCTCGCACAATCATCTGCCTGAAGGCGTACTTTTATTGAATAAAATCAAACGAATACAAGAGTTGGGGGCGAGCGGACAAACCCAACATCATAATAAGCAGGTTCGGATTGAGCGGATCATGCGCATGTTTCCCAAACAGCGATTTGTTTTGTATGGGGATAATTCGCAACACGATCCCGAAATTTATGCATACATAGCAAATCAATTTCCACAAAACGTATTTGCAATCTATATTCGCTGTGTGAATCTGAATAAAAAAGCAGCCGCAGAAAAAATTTTAAAAGAATTGAATCAAAATCACATCCATACCCTACTATTTGAACATACCCGGGAAGCAATGTTACATTCAGCTTCAGTTGGTTTGTTGGTTGATGATTCTTTGCCACCTTCTAAATAAAAAAAGAAAACTACTAATTAAAAAATAAAACCTGCATGAAAAAAAAACACTTCTGTTTGCTAATTTTAATGAGCATTTGTGCACATGGAATTTGTCAGCAATTATCGCCTGCCTCTGACAAATGGAAAATGATGTGCGATATCTTGCAACCCATTGTAAGCAAAAAGGCCGACTGGGCAATGCAGCAATCACCCATCACAATTACTGCTTATCAATCTCCTCGCAGTTCGGGTGGTGTGCATGATTTTTTTTCAGAAGGAGACTACTGGTGGCCCAATCCGGTGTCGGCGGATAGTCCATACATTCAAAAAGACGGACTCACTAACCCCGACAACTTTGTTTCCCACCGCTTAGCGATGATTCGGTTTAGTCAAATTATGGGCGACCTCGCTTCGGCTTATAAACTCACGGGTAATGATCAGTTGGTAAAAGTAGCTATGCAGCATTGTAAGGCTTGGTTTATGGATACGGCCACTGCTATGAGTCCGCATCTATTATATGCACAGGCCATCAAAGGGCGATTTACCGGAAGAGGAGTTGGTATTATAGACACTATCCACTTTATGGAAGTAGTGCAAGCTATTTTAGCCATGGAGAAAAGCCGGGCGGCTAATCCGGAAGTGATACAAGCCTGTCGCAATTGGTTTGCAAAATATCTGGTTTGGTTGCAGGAACATCCTTATGGACAAACAGAAAAGAAGGCCGAAAATAATCATGGTACCTGTTGGCTGATGCAAGTTTCGTGCTTTGCAAGATTTACTAAAAATGATACCTTACTAACCCGATGCCGCCAAGAGTTTGAACAAATATTGGATGCTCAAATGGAACCTAATGGAAGTTTCCCCAGAGAATTGAAAAGAACCAAGCCTTATGGGTATTCATTATTTAACTTAGATGCATTTGCAACACTTTGTCAACTATTATCTACCCCCCAGGGCAATTACTGGAACTATCAAACCACTGGAGGTAAGAGTATCCAAAAGGGTATTGCATTTTTATATCCTTTTGTGCAGGATAAATCTGCCTGGACTTATCCGCACGATGTAATGTATTGGGATAACTGGCCAGTTGCCCATCCTTTTTTACTATTCGGTGGCGTGGGACTAAATCAGGAAAGCTGGATTACAACCTGGAAAAAGCTAGATCATGCTCCGGATGAACTGGAGGTAATCAGAAATTTGCCGGTAAGGCATCCTTTGATTTGGTGGGATCTTTCTGCTTCGGCTAGTAAGTAATCACGCGAATCAGTTTTTCAAAAGCTTGCCTTTTAATTTATGTTTTTTATGAAAGGTATGTGTGGTTGCTTGTGTAAAATCGTTGCTGATGATGCTGATATTGCCGTCTGCTTCTAACATGCCCAGGTTAACCTGATCGATACTTTGCACGCCATGTTCTCTAACAGCGGCTTCCAGTTCATGCAAATTGATATCTGCTTTTCGGCAATGTTCCTTTTGGATGGATCCTTTATAAATGAGTACAGTTGCTTCCCCCTGCAATAGGGTATTGAGCGCTTCATTTTTATATAATATTTTTTTGAGGGTATAATTAGCGGCAAATAATGATAGGGCTGCAATTAATCCTCCCGAAAGCGAACTGTCGGAGCCCACCATTGCATTTTGAACGGCATTGCTGATTAATAAAATAAAAACCAAATCTGTAACCGAAAGTTGGGCAAGCTCTTTTTTCCCAAACAAACGGATAGCAAGAATCATAAAAAAATATACTGCTAACACCCGTACGATAATTTCCAGCCACGAAGGCAGGTGAAGCATCGACAGATTAATAGCCAAGGGAATTAGTAGCATGTCGATTTTTTTTACAAGTTACAATAAATAAATTCTGCAGCCTGCTCGCAGAGTAGCTGAAAGGAACGGTACTGTGGCTTTTTGATTGTCCGCTCAGGTATATTTATGAATATCGATTTGTACTTAGTTCAAATTCCCTAAAATCGTTTAGCTGTTTACAGATTTACTCAACTCTTTTAGCGCAAACACCAGTTGATCCAGTTCATCGGTGGTAGTATACAAATTAGGTGTTATGCGGCACCCTTGCACATTGGCATAATCTATGGCTACCGTCCATATTTTATATTTTTTCAACAGGGTTTCTGCCAATAGGGCGGGCTTCATTCCATTAATGCCCACATTGGCAATGGCACAGGCGCGGTCGGCACTGGTGGGGGTATTCAAAACAACTCTGGGAATTTCGCTAACTCGGCTTGTCCAGTAATTTTGTAAATAGCGCAGTCGGGCTTCTTTTCTTTCCGCTCCAATCAGTTGATAAAACTGAATCGCATCCGCTATGGCTAAATCGGTGTGAACGGGATGTGTACCTAGGTGATTGAGTTTCGAAATGTCTCCCAGCGGGCGATCACCCTCTGCTAATAATGGCCAGATTTTTTGTATGTGCTCTTTTTTTACATATAACATACCTACCCCTAATGGAACACTCAGCCATTTATGCAAACTGGCACCATAATAATCGCATTGTAAATCTGGAATATTGAATTGAATGTGGGCGATGGCATGTGCACCATCCACCATCACTTCTACTCCTTTGCTATGCGCCATTTCGCAAATTTTACGGATGGGCAAAATTTGTCCGGTAATATTAATCATATGGCATACCATCAATAAGCGGGTTTTTGGGGTGATGGCATTGGCATACAGTTGCACAATTTCTTCGTCGGATTTTGGATGATTGGGTACGGAGATAATTTTATTTACCACGCCCTGTCTTTTAGCCACCTGCTTAAACATCTCCAGCATGGCACCATAATCTTGTTCTGCCATAACTGCTTCATCGCCTTCCTTCCAGGGGAAGCCACCAATAATCATGTCAAGCGATTCGGTTGTGTTCCTGGTTAAAATCAGTTCATCAGCCGGGCATCCAGTGAGGGCAGCTAATTGGGCGGCCATTTTTTTCTTATTGTCGAATTGCACCGTGCGCATATAATAAGAGCCTTGATAATTTACCTCTCGTATATGTGCTATATATTTTTCTAATAAGGGATTGGGAAGGATATTATAGTATCCATTTTCCAGATTAATATAATCGGGTTTCAATCGATATTCTCCGCGAACCTGTTTCCAAAAGGAATCATCACTCGCCGTATCTGTAGGGCTGAGGGTGGGCAATTTTTTAGCCCAGGCCGGAACTGAGGCAAGCGAAAAGGGGGCAGCAACTGCAGCCAGTGCCATCGATTGTAAAAAAGTTCTTTTTTCCATAGGTGAAGTAGTTGGGTTGAAAGGTATAGTTAGTAAGCAATCATTTTTTTATAAGGGAAGAAAGTTTTGTGTAGCCGATATGCCACTCATCTTCCTTTTCTGTTGAGAGGGGCTTCAATTCAATTGAATACTGTAGCAATAGATTTTCGGATAGCAGTTCCTCTATCTGATAAGAATCGTCTACATCAATCCCATATTGATCATCAATATGTGCTTCGGCTCCTTTATATCCTGTATGCTTAAAAAATGCGGTTGCTTTGGATGTGCGGATAGCAGCTGCCTTGTTGGGAGCTGCAATAATCATTTTATAATGATATTCTTCAAATTCCATCGGTTTGTACCCGCCCAGGTTAATAAAAAACAAGCGGGGTTCATTTGCAGCATTGGTTGAATGGGGCGATTGTTTCACTCGCACAGCGTATCCATTTACGGCAGTTACTTCTCTCCAGGCATCGATGTGTAGGCGGTGATTCCCCGGCCAGAAAGCGAGCAATTGAGGAACCAGTTCGGGAAGAGAAGGGGCAATGCCAAAAAACAGATCGTGTTGTTCGGTATGCCGGCCCTGAGGTTTGCAGCCAATCAATACCATAAATAGTTTCATACCTTAATATTACTGAAAAATTGCAGTAATTTGTAACCTATGAAAAGATTCGGCGTATTCTTATTACTTTTTATGCAGGCATCTCAAATACTGTCGCAGCAGCGGCCAGAAAAAAAGCAACGATTGATGGGTGAGATACAGCAATTGTTTGCTGCCGAGCAGGGGGTTTTTGCCTTGGCGTATAAAAACCTCAGCAGCGGCGATACCCTTTACTGGAATGAGCAGGAACTATTTCATGCGGCCAGCACTATGAAAACACCGGTAATGATAGAACTATACCGGCAAGCGGCCTTGGGTAAATGTAAGTTGGGGGATACGATGGTAATTAGAAAAGAGTTTCAGAGTATAGTAGATGGCAGTTGGTATACTTTACAGGCGGGCGACGACAGTGATGATGACGTGTATGCAAAAATGGGAACCCCCCAAACCCTGCAATATTTGGTGGAGCGGATGATTACCAGAAGCAGCAATGTGGCTACCAATTTGTTAATGAGTATGGTGAAGGGTGAGCAGATAACCGCCACTATGCGCCAATTGGGGGCTCCTACTATTTTGGTTCGCAGGGGGGTAGAAGATAATAAGGCTTACCAGCTGGGGTTGAATAATGTAACCAGTGCCTATGACTTACAAGTAATTTTTGAGCAGATAGCGCAGGGTAGGGCAGTAAGTGCGGAGGCATCTGCCGATATGGTGAAAATATTGAAACAGCAGTATTACAACGACCTGATTCCGGCTTTGCTGCCTAAAGATGTGCAGGTAGCCCATAAAACGGGCTGGATTACTGGAGTCCATCACGATTCTGGCATTATTTATCTCCCGGATGGCAGAAAATATGTATTGGTGTTATTGTCGAAAAAATGCACGAATGAGGCTGCCGCAGTTCAGCTGCTTGCAATGATATCAAGAAAAATATATGATTATTTTATAAATGACTGATTAAAAATATTTTATGTATAAAAAATAATATATATTATTATAATTATTAATAACAATAGTCAATCTAAATCGTTCATATAATATAATATGTGTACAAATGCAGCGTTATCTGTGGGTGTTTGGTCTAGAGGGGTACCTTTTGGCTGGAATTCATCAAATTTGTTAACATATACCCTATAATAATTTAATATAAAATTAAACAAAAAGTTTTTGACACCAAAAACGTGTACATTTGACACGCTTAATAAACCAATAAACTGCCAAATATGAATTTTAAAAAGCTAGTTATGCCCACATTGCTGGGTTTATTTGCTTGCTTGTTCGTGATTTCTGCGCAAGCACAAAACAAAACTATATCGGGAAGGGTTACCGACGCCAAAGACGGTTCTCCGCTTACTGGTGTTTCCGTTGTAGTGAAAGGTTCTAAGTCAGGCACCCAAACGGCTGCTGACGGAACTTTTAAAATTTCTGTACCTTCTTCAACCACCACTTTGGTGATTTCTTCCATTGGCTTCGCCAATCAGGAAGTAAATGTATCTTCCCGTTCTTCGGTTGAGGTTGCCCTTGATGGTACCGCTGATCAGTTGAACGATGTAGTGGTAATTGGTTATGGTACTGCCCGTAAGAAAGACGTAACAGGTTCTGTTGTGTCTCTTCAGGCAAAGAATTTCAATCAGGGAATGATTGTTTCTCCTTCTCAATTATTACAAAACAAAGTAGCTGGTTTAGAGGTTACTAACACCAGTGGTCAGCCAGGAGCTGCTCCAACCATTCAAATCAGAGGTACTACCTCTATCCGTTCTAACAACAAGCCATTGTTTGTAGTTGATGGAGTTCCTTTGGATGGAGGTACTGCTCGTCCGAACATTGGAAATTCATTTGGTTCTACACCTGGATCTGATCCTTTGTTGTTTATCGATCCAAACAGTATCGCTCAAATCGATGTATTAAAAGACGCTTCTTCTGCTGCTATTTATGGTTCTAGAGGTGCGAACGGTGTAATTGTAATTACTACCAAAAAAGCAACTGCCGGTCCTTTGAAACTTGAGTTCGGTACTAATTTTGGTACCAATATCGGTTATATGAAGCGTTTTGAAGTGTTGGATGCAGCTCAATATCGTGCAGCGCTTAAAAAATACAATCAGCCAGCAACCTTAGATGGTGGTGGTAATGTAGATGCCTTAAAAGCGATCACACAAAATACTTTATCTCAGAATTACAGCTTAGCTATGAGCGGCGGTAATGATTTAGGTAGATTCCGTGCTTCTTTTCTGGCCTCTAAAAATATGGGATTCCTGAAAAAATCTGCGTTGGACAAATACCTTGCCACTTTAGGGGGTAACTATAAATTCTTGGATAAGAAATTAACATTGGATTTCAGTGTAATTGCTGGTAACTATGCCGAGCAATTAACTAGTATCTCTAATACGGCAGGTTCTCAGGGTAATATTATTTCTTCTGCTTTAAGCTGGAACCCTACTCAGCAACTGGTTGCTCCGGGTAATATTTATCAATTCCCGAGCAATGGTTCTGGTAATCCACTGGCATTTAATGATGCTTACTCTGATAAGAGCAGCGTATTTTCATTCTTGGGAAATATTTCTGCTTCCTATAAGATTACAGATAAATTAGAGTACAAATTCTTATTGGGTATCAATCAGGGTGTTGGTCAGCGTTTTCAGAATTTAGAAGGATGGATTGTGGGTATCTCCGGTGTTTCCGGTTTAGGTACTGCTCAAATTGCCAATGCCAAGCTGAACTCTCAAACCATCAACCATACCCTTACTTATCGCACCGATTTGGCTAAAGACCTGTCTTTAGAAGCATTGGCTGGTTATGAGTATTTCAAAACCAATTTCAGCGGTAATGGTGTATCTGCTTCTGGTTTTAATACCAACCTTGATCAGGTTACCAGAATATCAATTCCTTATACCAGCATGATGACGAATGCTAAGACTCAGAATCCATTCTATTCTTACACGAATCCTACTGCTGAACTGCAATCATATTTTGCCCGTGCTACATTTAACTACAAGGATAAGTATTTGTTAACCGGAACTTTCCGTGCGGATGGATCTAGCAAATTCGGATCTAATAACAAATATGGTTATTTCCCTTCTGTAGGGGTACGTTGGGTAGCCAGCAACGAAGATTTCCTGAAAGGAAACAAATCAATCAATAACTTATCATTGAGAGCTTCTTGGGGTATCACGGGTAACCAGGAATATCCTGCCGGATCTTCTCAAGAGCAGTTCGCCCTGAACTCCTTTAACAATGCTCCTCAAGTAGTAAATGGCAACCCAAATCTGAAATGGGAAAAATCTACTACCATAAACGCTGGTGTTGATTTTAGTTTGTTAGCTGGAAAGTTATATGGATCGGTAGATTACTATAACAGAAGTACAACTAATATCCTTTTCCAAACCAATGCGATTCAACCCGCTCCTTCTTCTATTTCTTTCATCAACCTCCCCAGCGCTAAGTTGAATAACTCAGGGGTGGAATTAGCTTTAGGTGCAACAGTTATGGAAAGAAGCGAGTTTACTTGGGATGTTAATTTTAACTTGGCTTACAATAAGAATATCATCAAAGACTTCAAAGATCCAAATACTGGAAGAGACCTGTTGGTAAATACAGGTGAAATCAGCGGACAGGGTGTTTCTGGAACGCTTGCTCAGGTAATGGCTAACAATCAGCCCGTGAACGTTTTCTATCTGAAAGCTTTCAAAGGATTTGATGCTGCTGGTAACCAACAAATTGCCGACAATCCTACTTTCTCTGGAGATCCTAACCCTAGCTATCTGCTTGGTTTTGGAACTACAGTTCGTTGGAAGAAATTCACTTTCAACATGAATGCTGGTGGTGCCTTTGGATACCTGATTTATAATAACACCGCTACTTCTGTAACCAACATTGCTGGTATTGCACAAGGAAGAAATATCGACCTGGCTGCTTACAATTCTAAAGAAGGTGTAGGAAGTGGAGTTGGAGCTTCTACCCGTTTCTTGGAAAAAGGTGATTATTTCAAATTGAGAAACCTTACTGTACGTTACTCGTTTGGAAGTGCAGGAAAATATATCAAGAATCTGAATGCATTTGTGAGTGCTACCAATTTGCTGGTATTTACAAAATTCACTGGATTTGATCCTGAGGTTAATATCGACAAGAGCGCAAACTCATATCCTTCAAGATCTATCGAGTATGTGCCTTATCCAACACCAAGAACTATTTCTTTTGGATTTAATTTCAATTTATAATCAAATACCAAAACTTAGCAGTATATGAAACCGTATAATATGATAACAAAATTTGCACTCCCTTTTCTAGCCGTTCTGGTGATGATGGGATGTACCAAGCTCAATGAGAACTTGGGTAGCACGTTAACCAACGCTCAGGTATCTAATGCACTGGGTAGCTCTGGAACTGGATTGCTATTGTCTGCTGCCTATTCAGATATTGGCGGACCGCTTACCAGTCAAGATCAGGTATTCTCTCTAATGGAAAATACCACCGACGAATCACTGGTTCCCACTCGTGGGGGTGACTGGGATGATAATGGTGTGTGGAGAGTATTGCATAACCATACTTGGAATGCAGATCATGGCCAGGTATTGAGTGTTTTCAATAGCCTCAACAAAATCAACTTCGACGCTACCAACGTACTTGGATTTAATCCTTCTGCTCAACAAGCTGCAGAAGCTAAATTCCTTCGTAGTCTGGCGCTTTATTACCTACTTGATTTATACGGACAGTTCCCTATCAGAAATCCAGGTGATAACCTATTGCTGCCACCTACTGTTAAAGCTGGTGCTGATGGAGCAACTTTTATCATCTCTGAACTGGAAGGCATTATTGCTAACCTGCCTGATGGTCCTTCTGATTTAGCAAACAAAGATGCAGGAAGAACTTTATTGATGAAGTGCTATCTGCAAAGAGGTACTTGGGCCAACCGTGCTGCTCCTACATTCGATGCAGCTGATATGGCTAAAGTAGTTTCTCTCGGAAACACTGTTATCAACAGTGGAAAGTATAGCTACGAGTCAAACTACTTCAACAATTTTAGTCCTACTAACGATAATTCAAAAGAAGCCATTTTCCGGTACAATAACACTTCTGGAGTAGGTGCTAACAATTCTGGAATTGGTGGTCGTTGGAACATGACGTTGCACTATAATTCATATACACCCAGCAATCCAAATGCCGGTTGGAATGGATTCTCTACTATTGGTGATTTCTATGCTTCCTTCAATACTACTGGAACTCCAACTGCCTATGGTCCTGCCGACACTATTTTTGATAGACGTATCGGTGGTCGTGATTTCCAAAATTCTAAGAAAATTTCTGGTATCAATCCTGGCTTCCTGGTAAATCAGCAGTACAACGAAAATGGGGTTGCCTTGAAAGATAGAAAAGGAAATCCGTTGGCTTACGATAAAACTATCGCTGCCAACATGATTGAAACAGGAAACAACCTGGAAGTAACTGGTATCCGTATTATAAAATACGCTCCTGATTATTCCCAATATGGTGGTGGACCTGCAGGAAATGACCTCATGATCTTCCGATATCCTGATGTTGTGCTGATGGTAGCTGAAGCTAAAATGAGAACTGGTGACAATGCTGGTGCATTAACTATGGTAAATGCCCTTCGTACTGCACGTGGTGCTGCTCCTATGGCAACTATGACGCTTGCTAACCCTAACTTGGTTAACGATCCAAATACCCTGATTTCAGAAAGAGGTCGTGAATTATATTGGGAGAGTGTTAGAAGAACCGATCTACAGCGTTTTGGTATCTACCTGAAGCCTTGGCAGTACAAGCCAACAGATGATGCTAAATATCTGTTGTTCCCAGTTCCTAATCAGGCCCTGGCTGCAAATCCTAACCTGAAGCAGAATGCAGGATACTAATTATTTCATTTGAAATATCTTTACAAAAGGCTCCCTTACGGAGCCTTTTGTATTTCTGGCAATATTGCAATCGCGTTCAACCAAAAAGCGTGAAATTCGTTGTAAATATCAAACCTACCATTCACCAGCCCACTGAGTTTTCTTTACTTTGTACTTAATTATTTCGAATGCCAAGCCTCGCCAATCAATATTGTAGATTCTTACTCATTGCTTTGATTTTTTCTGCCTGTAATCGTCCGTCGACTGATGAACCCAAGTTATTCGAACTAGTAGAGAATACTGGCATCCGGTTTGAAAATACAGTTGCTGACGAAAAAAAAGAGAATAGCTTTTTGTTTCGAAATTTTTACAACGGCGGGGGCGTTGGCATGGGGGATATTAATAACGACGGACTAGCAGATGTTTTCCTCACTTCAAATATGGGCGAAAACAAACTATACCTGAATGCCGGTAATTTTCAATTTAAAGATATTACCCAATCTGCCGGGTGCAAGCAAGATAGTATGTGGAGTACTGGCGTATTAATGGTAGATGTAAATAATGATGGCTGGCTGGATATTTACGTTTGTAACTCTGGCCATATGACGAATGGCAACCGGTTGAATAAATTGTATATCAACAATCACAATCTAACCTTTACTGAATCTGCTAAAAAGTTCGGACTGCAGCATAAGGGGTATTCTACACAGGTTTCCTTCTTTGATTACGACCTGGATGGAGATCTTGATTGCTTTATTATTGATAATAGTCCCATACCGGTAAATCAGTTAGGATATAATAATAAAAGAGATTTGCCGCAAGATAAATGGAATGTAGGCGAATTTCTGAAAGGAGGAGGGAATCATTTGTACAGAAATGATAATAACTATTTTACCGATGTAACCACCCAAAGCGGCATTCATAGTAGTTTAATTAGTTTTGGACTTGGCGTATCTGTAGGCGATATTAATCAAGATGGATATCCTGATATTTATGTTTCCAATGATTCTTATGAGCGCGACTATCTATACATCAACCAGAAAAATGGACAGTTTAAAGATGAATTTGA
>CAIUKP010000317.1 GCA_903899675.1 uncultured Bacteroidota bacterium
AATCAATCGGGGCGCAAATAGTCGAAACCTTATTGCAAGGCAGCCAATGCGTCTCCTATGCGAGCCCAGGCTCTTTCGATATTTTCCATGCTGTTGGCAAAAGAAAAACGAACACAATTTGGCTCACCGAATGCATCACCCATCACAGAAGATACATGCGCAGTATTCAACAAATACATGCTAAAATCTGCTGCATTTTGAATTACATCGTTACCGGCTTTTTTTCCATAATAAGCACTTACATCTGGGAATACATAAAAAGCACCTTCTGGTTCAAAACATGTAAATCCGGGGATGGTTTTTATTAACTCCAGGGTTTTGGCACGCCTTTTTGTAAAAGCATCCGTCATTTCCATTGAAGGCCTTAAATCACCGGTTAGTGCCGCCACTGCTGCTTTTTGTGTGATGGAACTGGCACCGCTGGTAAATTGGCCCTGAATTTTTTCACAGGCTTTTGCAATGGTGGTATTAGCAGCAATATAACCCAAGCGCCAGCCCGTCATCGCAAACCCCTTACTCAATCCATTGATTAAAACTACCCGGTCTTTTAAATCAGTAAAGCTGGCAATGCTTTCATGTTTACCTACAAAATTGATATACTCATAAATCTCATCAGAAAGTATGGTGATTTGTGGATGCTTTCTAAACACTTCTGCAAGTGCAGCCAGTTCTGCTTGGTTGTATACGGCACCGGATGGATTACAGGGAGAGGAAAACATAAATACTCGGGTAGCCGGGGTAATAGCTGCTTCCAATTGTTCCGGAGTTGTTTTAAAACTATTGGCAACAGAAGTACGTATTTCAACCACTTTTCCTTTGGCAATTTTTACCAACTCAGAATAAGTAACCCAGTAGGGAGTAGGAATAATCACTTCATCGCCCTCATCCACCAACGCTAAAATCGCATTGGCTAAACTCTGCTTGGCACCGGTTGAGGTTACGATATTCTCGGGTAAATAATCCAATCCATTATCCCGCTTGAGTTTAGTGCAAACGGCTTCTCTCAAATCGGCAAATCCAGCAACCGGGGTATAATGACTCCAGTTATCGTTGATTGCTTTAATGGCAGCCTCTTTGATATGCTGAGGGGTATCAAAATCAGGTTCACCCAAGCTCAAATCAATTACATCAATTCCTTTTGCGCGCAATTCGCGGCCTAATTTGGCCATTTTTAGCGTTTCGGGCTCATTAAATCGGTTGAGAAGGGAAGAAAGTTGCATAGATTTATATAAGAGATAATTAAAATTTAATTAAACAATGTAAAGTTCGTGAAAACAATCCTAACATGTATTAGTTTAGCAGTATTAAGTGCCCGATACTTTTTAACAATCCAGTAAATAAATGTTGATTATGCAAACCGCTCGCGAAGCCATCTCTGTATTTGATATGTTTAAAATCGGTATTGGTCCTTCCAGTTCTCATACGCTTGGCCCTTGGAAAGCTGCGCTGGCGTGTTTGGATGCTATTCAGCAAAAAGTATATGTATCAGATGTGCAGGATGTTCAGGTGTATTTATATGGTTCTCTTGCGAAAACCGGAAAGGGCCATGGAACCGATATTGCAGTAATGATGGGGTTGATGGGCGCAGATCCGGTTCATTTTCCCGTTGAGTCGGTGGCAGCAGTTATTCAAAAAGTAAAAGACAGTTCTAAATTACCTTTACAAGGCACCCATCCAATTAATTTTGATCCGGCTACTCATATCCAATTTTTGGTAAATGAAACGCTTCCCTTTCATCCAAATGGAATGAGTTTTTTAATCACGCTCGACAATGGGGAAACTTTCAGTGAAACCTATTATTCAATTGGGGGCGGATTTGTTGTAAAAGAAGGAGATCAGCATCCATCGGGTAAAAAAGTAGAACTTCCTTTTGCTATTGACACTGCCGAAGATTTGTTGCAGCATTGTATGAAAGGGATGGCTATTCACGAAGTGGTAATGGAGAATGAGGCAGCCTGGCGGCCGGAAGCTGCTACCCGTGCAAATTTACTGCGCATCTGGCAAGTGATGCAGGAGTGTATTTACAAGGGTTGCCATACCAAGGGTGAATTGCCGGGGGGCTTAAAAGTGAATCGACGAGCTTTTGCACTGAATAAAAAATTATTGAATGATGCCACTTATACTAACAAAGAAGGATGGATAAAAGCCATTCGAAGAGGAGGCAACGAATTTCAATATATAGTTGATTGGGTAAGTTGTTTTGCCCTAGCAGTGAATGAAGAAAATGCATCTTTTGGAAGAGTGGTTACCGCACCCACCAATGGATCTGCCGGTGTTATTCCTGCGGTTTTGCAATATTTTATTTGCTTTTGTAATGGTCAATCCGATGAGCAGATTATTCGGTTTCTATTAACGGCTTCTGAAATTGGCAGCATCTTTAAAAAAGGTGCCACCATCTCAGCTGCTATGGGCGGTTGTCAGGCCGAAATTGGTGTATCATCCGCTATGGCGGCAGCAGCGTTAACAGAATCGATGGGCGGTACGCAACGACAGGCATTGATGGCGGCAGAAATTGCCATGGAACATCACCTGGGCCTAACCTGCGATCCGATTGGTGGATTGGTTCAAATTCCCTGCATTGAAAGAAATACGATGGGTGCCATTAAAGCCATTACTGCTTCTCAACTGGCGTTACAAAGTGCTCCTGACTTTGCCATTGTTAGTTTAGATAAAGTAATCAAAACCATGTGGGATACGGCGCTCGACATGAGCAGCAAATACAAAGAAACAGCCGATGGTGGGTTAGCCATTCATATTCCCATCAGTTTACCCGAATGTTAGTATACAAAGTTATTACGCCTCTATACTTTCCAGCGCAACAGTAGAATAATCCTTAACCACATTATACAAAGTACCCCTTTCAATCGGAGTTCTTCCGGCTGACCGAATCAACTGAACCAGATCGGAGGTCGACATACTAGGCGATTGTTCTTCACTACCTGCCATGGAATAAATTTTGGTTGAATCATCAATCGTTCCATCCATATCATTTACGCCAAAGGAAAGCGTTAACTGCGCCTGCTGCCTTCCTAACATGGGCCAGTAGGCTTTGATGTGAGGGAAGTTATCCAAATACAACCGGGATACGGCATACATGCGCATGTCTTCAATTATGGAAGATTCAGGAATATGTTGCATGTCGTTATCCTTGTTTCTAAACTTGAGGGGAATAAATGTGTTAAAGCCACCGGTTTCATCCTGCAGTTGCCGCAATCTTTCCATATGATCAATCCGGTGATGGTAGGCTTCTATATGGCCATACAACAAAGTAGCATTGCTATGCATTCCTAACTGATGGGCAGTTCGGTGAATCGTAAGCCATCCCTCCGCATCTACCTTGTCGTCGCAAATTTGTTTACGGATTTCAGGATGAAAAATTTCTGCTCCACCGCCGGGTAGTGAGTCCAAACCTGCTTCATGCGCCATTTGCATGCCTTCCTGCACAGTAAGTTTTGCCTTCCGGAACATATAATCCAGTTCTACGGGAGTAAAGGCTTTGATGTGTAAGTCGGGTCGATGTGATTTGATGGAACGTAATAGCTCTAGAAAGAATTCCATATTCATTTTTGGATGTACGCCGCCCACAATATGCACTTCCGTTACTGGTTTTCCGTCGTAGCTTTTTACAATATGCATCATTTGTTCGATGCTGAGTTCCCAACCTTCTTCCCGATGGGCATAGCCTCTGGAATAGGAGCAGAATGAACAATTAAAAACACAAACATTAGTAGGCTCTATATGAAAATTCCGATTGAAATAGGTGATGTTACCGTGTTTCTTCTCCCGCACAAAGTTGGCAAGTGCGCCTAACCATGAAAGGGAGCCTTTTTCAAAAAGGGTAACTCCCTCGGCTTCCTGCAACCGCTCACCGTTTAAAATTTTAAAGCCAATTTTTTGTAAAGCCGGGTCTTGGGTATAAGAAAGCAGGGCCGATACCGAATCAGTGGATGATTGCATAAACGCAAATTTGAACTGCAAAATTAACGGCTTCTCAGCAGAACTCGGGTTTCTGATTGTAAAAGATATGTCAACTACCTAATGAATCAGGGCCTCTTTGGAGTCTGCTTGTTTTGCTTCTGTGTGGTTATATTTGAAAACAATCGGGAATAGGATCGCTAGTACTAAAGCATATCCGGCAAAGCTGAACCAAATGGCCGGCCAGTTTTTCACGCCATTTTGGGTAAAATAGTCCACCACCATGCCACTCAGGGTTCCACCCAAATAGGCGCCAATTCCATTGGTCATCAACATAAACAAACCCTGGGCACTGGCACGTATAGTTACATCCGCTTCTTTTTCTACAAACAGGGAACCGGAAATATTAAAGAAATCGAAAGCCATTCCATAGATGATCATCGACAATACCAGCCAATGCAGGCCTTCTCCTGGATTACCTATTCCAAACAATGCAAAGCGAAGCACCCAGGCAAGGATACTCATTAGCATTACCTTTTTGATACCGAATTTTTGCAGAAAGAAGGGAATGGTTAAAATAAACAGGGTTTCTGAAAACTGGGATATCGATAGTAAAAGATTGGGATGCTGTACCCCAAATGAATCGGGATAAGTTGTTTTAAAATCATCCAGAAATGCACCTCCAAAGGCATTGGTTATTTGCAAAGCTGCACCCAGCAAGAGTGCGAAAATAAAAAACACCAGCATTTTTTGCTGCTTAAATAATACAAATGCATCCAGCCCAAGTGCTTGCATCCAGTTTTTTTTCTCGGTATTAGGTACCGGTTTACAGGCAGGCATGGTAAATGCATAAATACCCAATATTAAACCCGATCCGGCGCTTACGTATAGTTGCATCGGACTTTTGGTAAAGCCCAATAAATCTATCATCATCATAGCCACAATAAATCCCACGGTGCCAAACACCCGAATAATGGGGAAGTCTTTTACGATGTCGTATTGATTTTTTTCTAAAACGATGTATGAAACCGTATTATTCAAGGCAATGGTAGGCATAAATGCCATAGAATTAAACAGCATAATCAAATAGAAAAGGGGATATTGGTTCACCGAAGTAATGGTAGAAGCCCAAAGCAATAGTAAGGCCCCGATAATATGTAACGATCCCATTACCCGCTCGGCATTTACCCAACGGTCTGCCACAATACCCATCAATGCGGGCATGAAAAGAGAAGCAATACCCATGGTAGCATACACAGCTCCTACCTGGCCACCCGTAAATTGAAGTTGAACAATCATATACCCACCCAGGGATATCAGCCAAGAACCCCACACAAAAAACTCCAGAAAATTCATAACAATCAATCGGAAACGAATGGGCATACGTAACAATTTGATAATGATTTAATGCGGTAAGTTACTACATATCTGCTTATGTAATACAACCAGCAGGGCTGGGTTGCTGGGGCATAAAAAAAGCCATGCACCTTAGCGCATGGCTTTTGAATTCAATAGGCAGGTTGTATTATAAATGTGCCTGAATCTTTTTCTCTAAAACAGATTTGGGAACTGCACCAATTTGCTTGTCAACAATTTGTCCGCCTTTGATAAATAAAATAGCCGGAATAGAAGTTATTCCATAATTCACGCTGAGGCCCGGATTGTGGTCTACATTCACTTTGCCTACATTCACCTGATCTTTGTACTGTACCGACAATTCCTCAATAACGGGTCCGATAGCCCGGCAGGGTCCACACCATTCTGCCCAAAAATCTACTACGGTTAATTTATCGCTGTCCAGCACTGCTGTTTGAAAATTTGCATCTGTTAATTCTAAAGCCATTGTGGTTGTTTTATAAATGAAAAATTAAAATATTAAGTTGTTTATAGAAAGATATCAAATATACATCCAAAGGATATTTCCTGCAGTTTTGACTTTTCCACGTATGTGATTAATGACAACCCGTCGGGTGAACTGACAGCAATGGAAACCAAAATTACTGACCTACCAAGGCTACATGAATACCAAAATCGGGTTGTTGCTGCAGATAATCGGCCAGTTCATCGTTCATTTGGAAGCCAAAATCAAAGGAGCGAAGGGTGATTTTGATATTTTCCGCCGGTTCTACGATATGGAATTTGATGGAGGATTTACCAGGATATTTTTTCACATTCTGTTCTACAAATTGGATGATATCTTCTGTAACTGAAGCCGGGTGTAAGTTAATATCTACTGAACGGGTGAGTTGGCCCATCACCGATTCGAGTAACATCACCTGATTGATTTTCCATTCAAACTGCGTAGCATCTTTATAGCGGGGTCTGAAATTGCCATTGAGTACAATTTTTTTGCCTTTTTCAAAATAGGCCTGAAACCTTACGTATTCTTCGCTCCAAACGGTAAATTCTGCTTTGCCGGTATAATCTTCCATAACCACTACCCCATAATTTTTGCCGGTTCGGGTAACCTTATGTTGCACGGAGGTTACGAGTCCAGCTACCCGTATCATTTTGCCAGGATTAGATTGGGTGGGAATCGTATCTCTGAAGTCTATAAACTCTTGCATCGGAACAATACCGTAATGCGTTAATTCGAATTTAAAATGATCAAGTGGATGACCGCTCATAAACATGCCGGTTACTTCTTTTTCAAATTCGAGTAACTCAGTCAGGCTCCAGGGCTCGGTAGATGATATTTTAGGCAACGGAACATCCTGAAAGGTGGTAAGCTCGCCAAATAAGGTATTAGATGATCCGGCACTTGACTGCATTTTGGCCTGACCATAGCTGATGATTTTTTCTAATCCGGATAGTCTTTCTCCCTCCGGAACGGTAAAATATTGTGCTCGGTGTAATGTGGTAAAACAATCGAATGCACCGGAATAAGCAAGACTTTCGAGCGACTTTTTATTTACTTGTTTAATTACCCGTTCCATAAAATCAAAAATGCTGGAATAAGGCCCTTTTTTCAGTCGCTCTTCAATTATATGATCTACTGCAGCATCTCCCGCACCTTTTAAGCCACCTAGTCCAAATCTGATTTCACCCTTTTTGTTTACGGCAAAACCTTTCAGCGATTCATTTACATCTGGCCCCAATACTTTTATGCCCATGCGCTTACATTCTTCCATAAAGAAGGTAATGTTTTCAATGCTTTTGGCATTGTTCAATACTGCCGACATAAATTCGCCCGGATAATGCGCTTTTAAATAGGCAGTTTGATAAGAAACAAAAGTATAGCAGGTTGAGTGCGACTTATTAAAAGCATATTCGGCAAATGATTCCCAGTCGGTCCATATTTTTTCCAACTTATCCTTGGGATGGTTTTTTTCCAGGGCACCTTTCATGAATGCCTCTTTCAGTTCATCTAAGGTTTTGCGGTCCTTTTTACCCATGGCTTTTCTTAAACCATCCGCTTTACCTTTCGTGAATCCAGCAATTTTTTGCGATAGCAACATTACCTGTTCCTGATAAATAGTAATACCATAGGTTTCTTTCAGGTATTCTTCCATTTCTGGTAAATCGTAACTAACAATTTCTTTACCGTGTTTTCTTTTTACATATTCCGGTATGTATTGCATGGGCCCTGGACGGTTGAGGGCGTTGAGGGCTATCAGGTCTTCGAAAACGGTAGGCTTAATATCGCGGAAGATGCCCACCAAATGGGCGGCTTCAAATTGAAATACAGCGATGGCGTTTCCCTTTTGAAATAATTGATACGTTAAATCATCATCGAGGGGAATGTTATCAATATCAATGGCAATGCCATGATTTTGTTTGATTAGTTCCAGCGCATTTTTAATAATGGAGAGGGTTTTTAATCCCAGAAAGTCCATTTTTAAAACACCGGCTTCTTCAATTACTTTTCCTTCAATTTGTGTTACCAATAATTTAGAATCCTTTGCGGTTGCCACCGGAATCAGCAGGGTTAAGTCGGAGGGAGCTATGATGATTCCGGCAGCATGTATGCCCGTATTTCGAACAGTCCCTTCTAGCCGCTCTGCTTCTTTCAGTACTTTAGCCCTGATATCATCGCCCCGATAAATTTCACGGAGCTTTTTGATATTTTCTATATCATCGGGTTGATACCCTTCTTTTTCTTCCAGTGATTTTTCTCCCTCTTTTTTGGTAAGGGGGGCATGTAACACTCTGCGGAGTTCGGTACCGGGCTTATCCGGAACCAGTTTTGCCAGCAGATTGCTTTCGGCCAAGGGTAAATCAATCACACGTGCCACATCTTTGATACTGCTTTTGGCTGCCATCGTGCCATACGTAACAATTTGTGCTACCTGATTTTTGCCGTATTTGTCAACCACATAATCAATCACTTTTTGCCGACCTTCATCGTCAAAGTCCGTATCAATATCGGGCATGCTCTTTCTATCGGGATTCAAAAATCTTTCGAATAGTAAGTCATATTTTATCGGATCAATATTGGTAATGCCAATACAATAGGCAACCACACTTCCTGCGGCAGATCCCCGGCCTGGGCCCACAAATACCCCCATTTCCCTACCTGCACGAATAAAATCACTTACAATCAAAAAATATCCGGCAAAGCCCATCGTTCGGATGGTGAACAGTTCAAAATCTATGCGCTCCCTAATCTCGGGAGTAATATCATTATATCTCTTTTGGGCGCCTTCTTCTGTTAAGTGTTTCAGGTATTCGAATTGATTCAAATTCGCATCTGCATGAATTACAAATTCCGGTGGCAGTGGAAAGGCAGGCAGCAGAATATCTTTTTTCAGATTCAACACTTCAACCTTATCTACAATGGCATTGGTATTATCAATCGATTCGGGGATATCACTGAACAGGCGGCTCATTTCTTCCGAACTCTTAAAATAAAACTGGTCGTTGGGGAATTTGAAGCGTCGGTTTTTTAGTTGTAAATCATCATTTACAAAATCATCAAAACCGGGCGTGGATTGTTTTTCACCGGTATTGATGCAAAGCAAAATATCATGGGCATTATAATCTTCCTGGTCAACGTAGTGACTATCATTGGTAGCTATTACCGGCACCTTATATTTTTTTGAAAACTTCAGCAGGGTTTGGTTGATGAGTTCCTGCTCTTTCATTTCGTGTCGCTGTAATTCGATATAATAATCTTCCCCAAAAATATCCAGCCACCATTTGAATTCCTTTTCAGCAGCTTCTTCTCCCAGGTGTAAAATGGCCTGGGGTACATGGGCACCGATGCAGCAGGTAGTGGCAATCAGTCCCTCATGATGTTTTAACAAAAGTTCCTTATCTATCCGGGGATATTTGCTGTACATCCCTTCCATATAGCCCAGCGAAGTAAGTTGAATAAGGTTTTGATAGCCCGTAGCATTTTTGGCAAGTAATACCTGGTGATACCTTTCGTCTTTTACCTCTTTGGTGAATGATTTTTGGTGCCGGTCTTTAACCATATAAAATTCACATCCCACAATTGGTTTTACCCGGGGGGTTTTGATGGGATTGCCATTTTCGTCGGTACCGGTTTGAATGGTATCACTCCAGGCTTCTTTTACAAACTCAAAAGCTCCGAACATATTTCCATGATCGGTAATGGCCATGGCAGGCATTTGATCGGCAGCTGCTTTTTTGAATAATTTTTTTACTGAGGCAGCTCCATCTAGCAGAGAATATTGGGTGTGAACATGTAAGTGTGAAAAAGTACTCATAGCTATTCCTCAGGTGTTTTTGCTTTAAAAAAGATACCCATTCGATAAAACGGGCAACTTTTTGTGCAAGTGTACAAATATCGGAACAATCTGAGGGTGGGGGGATGGGCTTTTTTCCACAAAACCTGCCTAATTACCCAAGGATCGGTTAATTTTAGTTGGTACAGGCCCCATCTATTGTTACCAATGATTATTTTCGGGGTTCTACTTATGAGGAATAGCCGTATTTTACTGATGGTAGTTTGTATAGGGTTAACCAGTACCGGTTGTCACCTGGTGCAACCCTTGTTTAATAAGCCGGTGAGCACGCCGCCGGTAAAAGTAGCCCCAAGTGCCGCTATTCCTCCTACAGCCGCTAGGGGATCTGTAAATACAAAAGCTACGCCGGTTACTACCCGTTCGGCAGTAGGTACCCCAATAAAAAACCTTCCCCAGCCGCCCCTTGGTTCGGGTAAACATATGGCTGAAACCGGATTACGTGTTTCCGATGATTTATTGCAGGTACAAAATCCTCCGGAATTATTACAAGTGAAATATGGAATTTTATTAGATGTTATCGCCGAAAAATTAACCAATCTGCGATTATTAGAAGTGATAGATAAATGGTGGGGTACCCGATATTGTTTTGGAGGAAGCACCGAAAATTGTATCGATTGTTCGGCTTTTACTCAGTTGGTTTCGCGCGAAGTGTATCGCCTTTCATTACCCCGAACTGCTCAGGAACAGTATAATTCGATTGAATTGATTGAAAAAGATGAATTGAAAGAAGGTGATCTGGTGTTTTTTCATACCCGTGGTAGAAGATCTGCCATTACCCATGTAGGCGTTTATCTCACCAATAATAAATTTGTACACGCTTCTACCAGCAATGGGGTAAGTATCAGTGATTTGGATGAAAGCTATTGGAAACCCCGTTATAGAGCTGGAGGACGAATGGTTATTCCCCAGTAGGATTTCTAAAGCCTTCCCATCTTTTTTTGGCAACTTCCCATAATTGATGGGCATCGGGAGTAAGCTTCCCCCAGAATATTCCTATAATCATCATCCCTGAAAACAAAACAATTCTAACCAGAATGGCTGGCCATCCCTGCAAGGGCAGGGTAATAAAAAAGCTGATGCCATAGGCAACCATAGCCAATAGAATGGAATAAAGGGTGAATTTGTCGAAAGGTTGCATCTTAAATTTACGACGTAAAAATTCGAACCGAATAAAATTATAAACACTGTAAGCAATCAATTCGGCAATGGCAGAACCCAATATCCCATATTCACGAATCAATACATAGGTTAGGGGGAGGCGAAATGCCAGCAAAATTACTCCGCTATAAAAATCAAATTTCCAAAAAGTGGAAGTGTTTATCACCAATGCATTTAAACCAGTTCCGGCATCGATGATGCGAACCATGCCCAGCACAAATAAAACACTGAGCCCTTGCGCATATTCATTTTTAATATGCAATACCTGAATGGCATCCGATACATTCAACCAAATATTACCAAAAATAAATAAAGCCAGTAACAGTAAATTGATGCACGAACGTTGGTAGATGCGGTTGATTTCTTTCAGGTTTTTATCTTTCCAGGCCCGCGAAAGCACACCGGCAGATACCGCTTGGATGCTTCTCTGTGGAACCTGAATTAGGTTAGCAGCATATTGTGCAAATACAAAAATGCCCACTGCTTGCAGGTTTTGAAATCCGGCAATAATAAAAACATCAATGGTAGCAGCGATGGAAGCTACACAGGTTCCCCCAAAAGTAAGTGCCTGCATACCCAACATTTTTTTCCAGTATTTACGAGTTACCCGACTAATGGAAAGTGGAAAATGAATTTTCTTTTCCCTGATCAGGTAGACCAGCAGTACCAAAAAAATGATCAGAAATTGTAAAGAAAACAGATGAATGAACTGTTGGAAGTTGATCCAGCCAAGATAGAGGGCAACAATCAATAAAAATGTAATAATCCTCAATAAAGTTTCTTTCAAAAAATTAGATAATACACTTTTACCCAAGGCCCAGTTAAATCCCTCCAACACAGAGAATAATAGCATGCCCATGGCAAAAGGCATCATCCACCCATAGTGTTCTACAACAAGGGCAGATTTTGCAGTATATAAGCGAGTGAAATATCCCTCGAAATACCAACCCAGCGCAAGTATCAATAATAAGCCACCCAGCGAAGAAATCATTCCCCAGGTCATCAAATCCATTTTTTCTTCGGGAAGATTGTCTTTGTAATAGGGATAAAATTTATAAATCACCGGAATTACCCCCAAAGCACCAAATGCCAGCATATTCTGAGCATAATCGAAAAAAATACGGGTCAATCCGAACTGTTCCGGAGAAAAGGGGCCAGATTGCAATGAGTATAACCAAATATTAACCGCACCAATACCAAACCCTATGTATACCAACAGGCTGGATAAAATGGTTTGTTTGCGGATATTTCCCATGAATGCGGATTATTCGGTTTTTATTGGGATGCTTCTTTACTGATAGCATCGGTAACGGCGGGCAAAATTTGTACAGTGCAATAGTACATTTTTTCAATTTCCTTTAGAACAGACCTATCTATTTTCTCCGAAAAACGCGTTTGCTGCCATTTTACATCCCTAACGGACAAGCGAGTATCATTTTTGTTACCCGATAACCAAATGGGTAAATCAAATCCGCTTACACAATTATCCCAGCGATAATACAGTGTTTTTTCATCGGCAGCGATAGCTAGTTTGAGTTTTGGAATTTGGGTGGTTTTCAGGTATTGCTGAAAAATAGGGGTAACCGAGCGCCCCCAATATTTCCTGGTAAACTGTTCTATATCGGCATAGGTTACCATACAATGATAATAGGTTTGATTCAGGTCTCTTAGATATTTCCTAAAGCGTGCATCATCATGCAACGAATGCCGTAAAGTATGCAACATATTCGCCACTTTCGGGTACATGTCCCCGCTGCCTTCTTTGTTTACTCCGTATTGCCCCACTACCACTTCTTTATTTTCAATACCTTTTCTTAATCCATAATTGTATTCATTACCAGCTTGTTTGCCATACCAGTATTCGGTATATAGGGTTTCGGAATAGGTAGTAAAACCCTCGTGAATCCACATATCTGCAATGTCTTTACTGGTGATGTTATTAGCAAACCATTCATGCCCACTTTCATGAATAATAATATAATCCCATTTCAATCCCCATCCGGTCTCACTTAAGTCCATACCCAAATATCCATTGATAAATTTATTTCCATAAGCCACTGCGCTTTGGTGTTCCATGCCTAAATGGGGGGATTCTACCAATTTATAACTGTCATCATAAAAAGGATAGGGACCCATCCAGTATTCAAAGGCCCGTAACATGGTTTTCGATTGTTTAAATTGTTCCCGTGCTTCCGATAAGTGATTTTCTAACACCCAATAGGAGAGGTCTAAAACCCCTTTTTCTCCTTGCAGGGTATCCGTAAAGTTTACATATTTGCCAATATAAGGAACAAGATTATAACTGTTAATCGGATTTTTCACTTCCCAAGTAACCAGTTTTGTGCCGGGTGCATAAGGTTTCTCTTGTATCAATCTTCCATTGGCAACTCCTTTAAGATTTTCGGGGATAATCATCGACAAACTGGCTCCGCGATCCGGTTCATCACTTTGGTGATCTTTGCAGGGATACCAAACACTGGCTCCCAAACCCTGACAAGCCACACTCATCCAAGGATTTCCATTTTCGTCTCTTGTCCATATCCATCCTCCATCCCAGGGTGGGCGAACAGCTATTACCGGCTTTCCACTAAAATAAAGGGTGATACTGATTTCTTTTATATTTTCTGGAATCACTGGCCAAGTTACCAGGGCTATATTTCCTTGGCGGGAAAACGAAAGAGGAGTTGGCTTTACGGTGTTCCAGATGATGCTATCAATTTGCATGGGTACTTGCAAATCAATTTGCATGGTTTGAACCGGCTCCACGATGGAAAAAAGAATGGTATTTTTCCCTCGAATGGTGCGGGTTGTAAAGTCGGGTTGTACGGTTAGGTCGTACCGCAAAACATTCCACCAGGTGCGTCGCGGGTTCAGGCTTCCCCGAAGGGTATCAGCAGCCGTAAATTTTTCTTTATTTACCAATAATTGCGAATTGGCTGTTAGCGCGGCTCCCGAACTAAGCAACCATAATAGAAACCACTTTTTCATGTATTAAAAATACAGAAATTGGTTGGTATCTTTTTAAGAACTATCTCTATCTGTCTACTGAAAAATGCTATTAGTGTTTCTTTAGCTTATCTTTAAATACCTTTTCGAATTTTTCGAGTTTAGGGGCAATCACAAAACGGCAATATCCCTGATTGGTGTTGTCGTTATAGTAGTTTTGATGATATTGCTCGGCGGGATAATAATTTTTAAAGGGTTCGATGGTGGTAACTATAGGATGCTCCCAAGCCCCACTTTTATCTAAAGCGGCCTTGTATTGTTCTGCTTTTTGCTTTTGTTGTTCGTTGAGGTAATAAATTACGCTTTTATATTGAGGCCCTACATCATTTCCCTGCCGGTTAAGGGTGGTAGGGTCGTGGGTTTTCCAGAATACTTCTAATAATTCGTCGAAGCTGATTTCGGCAGGATTGTACACAATACGGGCCAGTTCTACATGTCCGGTATTTTTATCGCATACCTGCTCATAGGAGGGATTTTCAACCCAACCACCCCCATATCCGCTTTCCACCGAGTACACACCCTTTAAGCGCTGGAAAAAAGCTTCGGTGCACCAAAAGCAACCTTCACCAAAATAAACCGTATCGGTTGTTACACCGGGAGGGATTGTGTTCTTCATAGCTGTAGGGGTTGTAGCAGGTTTTTTCTGCGCACAGGAAATCAGACAAAGGGATGAAAATAAAAGAGTGAGTGCTTTCCTGAACATAGCGTTTTTATTTTATAAACAAATCGAATACCAATTGGTTCAATCGAAAATAGGGTAATACTTATTCACAAAGCTGCCTGCAATTAATAGCAACTAGCGATTCCGCTGCGCATATTGTACCTTTGCGGGGCAAAATTTATTAGGATGCGCGGATACCCGGAAACGGCATTTACCCAATTGGAGTTTGATAAAGTTAAAGCTTTATTGTCGAATTATACCCGCACGTCCTTTGCAAAGGAAAGAGCCGAGCAGTTGCGCATTCATACTAAGAAAGATTTTATCCTCCAAGAACTTCGGCAGACCTATGAATACCTGTTATTATTGCAACAGCAGCAACATTTTCCCAGTGAATTTACCGCACCTCTACAAAAGGAGTTGAAATTATTGGGAATACCCGGAGCTGTTTTAGTGGGAGAACAATGGCTAATTATTGCACAATTATGTGATTGTTTGCATACTATATTTCGCTGGATGGATACTGAAAGACGTCAATCTTTTCCTGCATTAGCTGATGTGTTGAAGGATTGTTACGATGAAAAAATTATACCGGAATCTATTCGAAAAGTGATTGATACCGCCGGTGTTGTGTTAGATACTGCTTCGCCCGAACTGCAGCGAATCCGGATGCAGCTATACAAGAAACGAATGGAACTTCGCCGTTTGTTCGAAAAAGTGGTGAACAAATTACAGAAAGCCGGTTTTAGTGCTGATATAAACGAGAGTTTCAGCAATGGCAGGAGAGTGGTAGCTGTATTCTCAGAACATAAGCGCCAGGTGAAGGGCATTTTTCATGGGGAAAGTGATAGCAGAAAAACTGCCTTTATCGAACCCGAAGAAACCATTGAGCTGAATAACGATTTGTATGCACTGGAAAACGATGAGCGGCAAGAAATTCAGCGGATATTTCGCGAATTAACGGCTACTTTATCGGTATATGCTCCTTTATTGCAACAGTATTATCGAGTGGTGGGGGAATATGATTTTATCCGAGCCAAAGCGAAGCTGGCACTCGACATGAATGCTCAAATGCCGGTAGTGCTTGATAAAGCCCAGTTTAATCTGATACAGGCATATCATCCGCTCCTTTTATTGTACAATAGATCGGCTGCCAAAAAAACCATCCCACTGAATCTGAGTTTGAACGATCAGCAGCGCATATTGGTAATCAGCGGCCCGAATGCAGGGGGAAAAACCGTAACCATGAAAACGGTGGGTTTATTGCAACTGATGGTGCAAAGCGGATTACTTGTTCCGGTGCATCCCGATAGTGAAATGGGCATTTTTAAGCAGTTGTTTATTCACATGGGCGATACCCAAAATCTGGAATTTGAGCTGAGTACCTATTCCAGTCACTTGCAGCACATGAAATACTTCATGGAAAATGCCAATGGTAAAACCCTGTTTTTTATTGATGAATTAGGGAGTGGTAGCGACCCTAGTTTGGGCGGCGCTTTTGCGGAAGTAATTATGGAGGAGCTTTCACATAAACATGCCTTGGGGATTGTTACCACCCATTACCTGAATTTAAAAGTAATGGCCAACCATACCCGGGGAATTTTAAATGGGGCCATGCAGTTTGATGAAGTGCATCTGCAGCCACTCTATCAACTGGTACTTGGAAAGCCCGGCAGCTCCTACACATTTGCCATAGCGGAAAGAATTGGTTTGCCCATGCACCTGATTAATAAAGCCCGAAAACTGGTAGATGAAAACCATTTTAGTCTGGATAAATTGCTTAACAGCACGGAGAAGGATTTACAAGCAGTTCAGCAGGAGCGGGCAAGTTTGCAAAAATTAATCCGCGAAAACGAGCAGTTGAAAAAACAGATGGATACGGTACTTAATAAAGAAAAGCACCGGCAGGAAATGGATCGGATGCGCGAGCAAAATCGCATATCAACTGAGCAGATTGCCTACTTAAAAGATATGGATCGAAAATTACGGCAGATTGTACTTGACTATAAAAAAACGGAAAATAAGCAGGAAGTAATTCAACATCTGCGGGATTTGTTGTTCAAGAAAAAAGAGGCTATTGTGGTGAATAAAATGGCCAATAAGGTAAATAAGCAGTATCGGGAAGTTCAACAATCTGAAATTGTTCCCGGAAGTCTGGTAAAGCTGATTAAAAATTATCAGGTAGGCACTGTTAAGGAGATTCGGGGAAAAAGAGCGATTGTTCAAGTTGGACAGCTTCCTTTGAACGTTCAGTTAAACGAATTGGTGATGGTAGAAAAATTACCAGCTACCGAATAGAGCAATGATTTTTTTATTAACTTTATCCTTTCCCCCCCGCTTTATAACAATTTGCTAACAGTACAAGCCTTGCCTTTGTACTAATTTAAATTTTATTAAAAATTAACTACATGAGAAAACAGATTCGTTTAGGGGGAATAATTTTATTCCTTTTTTTACAGGTAGGTACATTGATGGCACAATTTGAAGCTGCCAAGCCATTACCTACCGACCCCAATGTGAAAATTGGGAAATTGGCGAATGGACTAACGTACTACATTCACAAGAATGCCCTGCCTGCCAAAAAAATTCAATTAAGGTTGGTAGTAAATGCCGGTTCCATTTTAGAAACCCCCGATCAACAGGGTTTGGCGCATTTTATGGAGCACATGAATTTTAATGGACTGAAACATTTTCCAAAAAATGAACTGGTGAGTTATTTGCAGTCTATTGGCGTAGAATTTGGTGCCGATTTGAATGCATATACTTCATTTGATGAAACTGTTTATATCCTGCCTATTCCTGCAGATGATTCTGTAAAAGTAGAAAAGGGATTTACAATTTTAGAAGACTGGGCATTCAATGCATTATTAGATACGGCCGAAATTAATAAAGAAAGGGGAGTAGTGTTAGAAGAGTCGCGATTGAGTAAGGGAGCGGGTGCAAGGATGCAAAAGCAATATTTTCCAATACTATTCAATGGATCTGCTTATAGTAATCGCCTGCCGATTGGTAAAGACAGTATCCTGCAAAATTTCAAGCCTTCTTCTTTAATTAATTTTTATAAAACCTGGTATCGTCCCAATCTTATGTCGGTGGTAGTAGTAGGAGATATTGATCCTGCAGCAGCTGAAAAGCTTATTGTGCGCCATTTTGCAGGCTACAAAAACCCGGCAAAAATAGTTCCACGGCCGGCTATCACTCCTATTCC
>CAIUKP010000318.1 GCA_903899675.1 uncultured Bacteroidota bacterium
AATACAACGCAGACAGGGAATGGGTGGCTACCGATGAATTTATTCTTCCACTAACAGTAGAAGTATATTCGAATGATAATTTTAAAATTTTGTACCAGGAAATCATGACTACCTTAAAAGGGATTACCATGACGCCCAGCGAAGCGGCTACGTATAAGAAAATGGGGAAGGAAGTGTTTGAACTATCGGTTTTTTCGGAAAATGACATAAAAAAATATTATTCAGGTTGGCATACAGGAAACAACATGTTTCCCGACAGAACCAATAAGAATACCGTTTATCTGCGCACCAATCCGAGAAATGTTTTTTATAACTTGTTTGGAGAATCCGAAGTAACCCAAATGAATAAGCAATTTATTGTTCGCATGACGGGCTCCACCGATCAGATTGCCGCTTCTTCATTTAAGCCAATTGAAACCTTAAGTAATCGGAACAAAAAATATGATGTGAATAATTATGCTCCTTACATGTATATGAGTCAGCTCAGACGAACACCTTTGGATCGAATAAAATATTATCCCTACGACCAGGTTTTGATTATTCCCTCCCAAGGCGACATCCTAACCGGGGTAATGGCACTTGACTATAAAGTGCCCATTAGCCGGCTGAAACAGTATAAAAAAATAGAGGTATTTCCGGTTAACCGATAATTCACGGATACTGTTGCCGGTTTTACATGTTTTCAATACTTTTAAGGGGTTGTTATTAGGGGAGTCTGTTCATCATTTGGGTGCATGTATCTACCCTGCCAGCGAAGTATATGAAAAAACTAACCGGCATTATTTTCTTGTTATTAGTGATAATTTCAGGGAATGCCCAACCCACTACCTACTGCAATCCCATTAACCTCGATTATGGTTATACCCCCATTCCTAATTTTTCTACCTGGGGAAAACACCGAGCAACGGCCGATCCGGTAATTGTAAATTATAAAGGAACCTACTATTTATTCAGTACTAATCAATGGGGCTATTGGTGGAGCAATGATATGAGTAGCTGGCATTTTATTTCCCGAAAATTTCTTCGCCCCTGGAATAATGTATACGACGAATTATGTGCACCCGCAGTTGGCATTATTGGCGATACCATGCTGGTGATGGGGTCTAATTACGCCAAAAATTTTACCATCTGGATGAGTACAGATCCATTGCACGATCAATGGAAGCCCCTTGTAGATTCTTTTGAAATTGGTGGATGGGATCCGGCATTTTTTACAGATGATGATGGCAGGCTGTACTTATATAGTGGGAGCAGCAATCGATTTCCCTTGTATGGCATCGAATTAAATAGAAAAACCCTGCAACCCATTGGCACCCGCAAAGAGCTGTTCTTTTTAGAAAGCTGGCGCTATGGTTGGCATCGTTTTGGGGAATATATGGACGATACATTTTTAGATGGGTTTATCGAAGGGGCCTGGATGACAAAGCACAACGGTAAATACTATTTTCAATATGCGGCACCCGGAACAGAATTCAGCGGATATGCCGATGGGGTAGCCGTAGGAGATGGACCTTTGAACTTTTTTCAAAATCAATCCGATCCCCTCAGCATGAAAGCGGGTGGGTTTGCCCGGGGGGCTGGGCATGGCGCCACATATCAGGACAATGAAAAAAACTGGTGGCATGTGTCTACCATTGCTATTTCCGTAAAAAATAATTTCGAGCGACGTCTCGGTATCTGGCCCGCTGGCTTTGATAAAAAAGATGTGATGTATTGTAATACGGCTTTTGGTGATTATCCTTACTATTTGCCTGGTAAAAACGCACCGGGAAAAGGGTTCACCGGATGGATGTTATTGAATTATCAAAAACCCGTAACCGTTTCTTCTGTAGCAGGTAATTATCAGCCAAACTATGCAGTAGATGAAAGTATTAAAACATACTGGTCTGCCGGAACAGGCAACCCAGGAGAATGGATACAATCCGATTTAGGGGCATTTTCGGAAGTACATGCTCTCCAAATAAACTATGCCGACCAGGATGTTACCTTTCTCGGAAAAACTATCGGACAATTTCATCAATATGTGGTAAGCTATTCGGTAGATGGTAAGCTGTGGAAAGTTTTAATAGATAAATCGAATAATCAACAAGACGTGCCGCACGACTATATCGAACTTACTCAGCCAGTGCAGGCCCGCTATATCCGCCTCGAGAATAAACACCTGCCTTCGGGAAAATTTGCCATCAGCGGATTGCGGGTTTTTGGAAAAGGAAGTGGCGCCGTTCCCGAGCCGGTAAAAGATTTTGTAATACTACGAACCGAAAAAGATAAGCGCAGTGCCTGGTTAAAATGGGCGCCCAATGATGCCGCCTATGCGTATAATATTTATTTTGGCACAGCACCTGACCAGCTCTATCAATGCGTGATGGTATATGGGGCCAATGAATATTATTATAAAGGGATGGACAGTAAAAAAACTTACTATTATCGCATAGAAGCATTGAATGAAAATGGAATATCCTTACCTTCCCCCATTATACAAGTTGACTAATCAAATTGCACCCATGAAAAAAATCGCCTTACTGCTATTGTCTGCTTTTTTTGCCCTCTCTGCTTTTGCGCAATCTACCGATGCCCGGATGAATAGTTTTATTGATGGACTGATGAAACAAATGACCCTGGAAGAAAAACTAGGTCAGCTGAATTTGATTACGCCCGGTTCGGGAATTCTTACAGGATCGGTAGTAAGTACGGATGTAGAAAAAAAATTACGCGAAGGTAAAGTGGGCGGCATGTTTGGTGTAATCGGCTATGAGAATATCCGGAAAGCGCAAGACATTGTTATGAAAGAATCCCGTTTGAAAATTCCATTGTTTTTTGGCTCGGATGTGATACATGGATACAAAACAACTTTTCCCATTCCATTGGCGATGAGTTGTAGCTGGGATACGGCGCTGATTCGTCGTTCGGCCATGATGGCTGCCAATGAGGCTTCGGCGGATGGATTAAACTGGACTTTCTCTCCCATGGTGGATGTAGCCCGTGATCCCAGATGGGGTAGAGTGGCCGAAGGATCGGGAGAAGATCCTTTTTTAGGTTCGCAGATTGCAGCTGCCATGGTAAAAGGGTATCAGGGAAATTCTCTGGCTGCGAATAATACGCTGATGGCCTGTGTTAAGCACTTTGCCCTATATGGTGCGCCAGAGGGTGGCCGGGATTATAATTCGGTAGACATGAGCCGCAATCGCATGTACAACGAATACCTGCCTCCTTACAAAGCGGCAGTAGATGCTGGGGTTGCTTCGGTGATGAGTTCTTTTAATGATATTGACGGGGTTCCTGCTACAGGTAATCGCTGGTTGTTAACCGACCTTTTGCGCAAACAATGGAAGTTTACTGGATTTGTGGTAAGTGATTATACATCGCTTAGCGAAATGATTAATCATGGTATGGGTAATCTGCAGGATGTATCGGCGTTGGCATTAAATGCGGGTCTAGACATGGATATGGTTGCAGAAGGATTATTAAATACCCTTTCACAATCATTAAAAGAGAAAAAAGTTACGCAAGCACAAATTGATATTGCCTGCCGCAATATTCTGATTGCAAAATATAAGCTGGGTTTATTCGAGCAGCCTTATAAAACCATGGATGCCGATCGTGCAAAAGCCACTATTTTAAGCGCAGAAAATCGAGCATTTGCCAGAGAAGTAGCTGCGCAGAGTTTTGTTTTGTTGAAAAACCAGCAGCAAGCACTGCCGCTTGCTGCTAAAGGCACAATTGCATTGATAGGACCACTAGCGAATGATAAAAGCAATATGTTGGGAACCTGGGCTGTAAGCGGAGATCCGCAATTATCGGTACCTGTATTTGCCGGCATGAAGCAGGTGGGCGGTTCCGGTGTAAACATAGTATATGCCAAAGGTGCCAATATAACCGACGACCCCGCTTTGGCTGCCCGTGCCAATGTATTTGGTTTGCGCGTAGAAATAGATGCTCGAACTCCAGAAGCTTTGTTGGAAGAAGCTGTACAAATTGCCAAAGGTGCCGATAAAATTGTGGTGGTAGTTGGGGAGGCTTCTGAAATGAGTGGCGAAGCTGCCAGTCGTGCCGATATTACACTGCCAGCATCACAACAAAAATTATTAAAAGCCATGTACGCAACTGGCAAACCAGTAGTAGTGGTTAATATGAGTGGTCGTCCGCTGGTGCTAACCGGATTAACCGAGGGCGCCGTTGCTATTTTACAAGTGTGGCATGCTGGTATAGAAGCCGGTAATGCAATTGCCGATGTATTGTTTGGAAAAGTGAATCCTTCCGGTAAACTTACGATGAGCTTTCCGGTAGCAGTAGGTCAAATCCCAGTTTACTACTCACAAAAAAATACCGGTCGCCCGCAAAGTGCCGATAATAAGTTCAGTAGTAAATACCTGGACATTCCCAATGAGCCACTTTTCCCATTTGGATTTGGACTTAATTACAGCAGCATCGAATATGGGAAGCCGGTACTGAGTGGAACAACCTTAACCAATAAGGGCTCGCTTACTGTAAAAGTTCGGGTAACCAATACTGGAAAATATGATGCACGTGAAGTGGTACAATTTTATGTACAGGATAAAGTACGCAGCATTACCCCTCCCGGAAAAGAATTAAAAGCTTTCCAGAAAGTTTCTTTGAAAGCAGGGGAAAGTAAAGAAGTAGTATTTACAATAACGGAAAGTATGTTGGCTTTCTGGAATGCTGATATGAAGTATGGTTCCGAGCCCGGTGAATTTGCGGTATTGGTAGGCGGCAACAGCCGAGATGTGCAGGCA
>CAIUKP010000319.1 GCA_903899675.1 uncultured Bacteroidota bacterium
CGGGTAGAATACCCCTGGTTGGCGAATTTATTTCAGATGCAAACTGGATGCCGGATTCTAAAGGATTTTTGTTTCAATATTTACAACCTGCCAAGCCGGTTATTTGTAAAGGAAGTATCGATGGCAATGCGGGCATTTCTTATTTGTCTCCTTCAGGGATGGGTGAATTTGATGGATCACCTCAAATGTCAATAGACGGAAAAAAAGTATTGTTCCATACCTCAATCGGTGGTGTATTTCAGATATGCATGATGGATTTAAGTGGAAATAATTTTACCCTTTTAACAAAGGGCTCTAATCCCTGCTGGAACCCAAATGGACAAGGGTTTATCTACGAAAATCTGGTGGGTAAAAACTATCAGATATTTTATTATGATTTAAAATCCGGACAAAGCACCCAAATTACATCCGGTGATGCCAGTAATTTTTCTCCCACAATTAATACTAAGGGTGATAAAATAGCTTTTTCGTCTACACGTGCCAATTCGAGACATATTTTTACAGCCAATATTTCAGGAGGAGAGGTAACACAAATTACCCAAGGAAATACAATTGATGATTTTCCAGTTTTTAACTCTGAGAATGTAATATTTTTCTGCTCAAATGCAGGAGGTGTTATAAAAAAGAAAGTTACCACGAACATCGAAACTACCATGCGCATAGGTTCTTTGGGACGTATGGGTTCAGGAAATACTAATACACAAACTATTACACAAACTTTTGCTCTTGAATTGGGAGAATATTCTGATATATGGAGTGTTCAGGTAAAATAAACAGAATATGAAATATATATATAAATACCTTATAATTTTTTTAGTTTCCTTTCTGCTGTTTTCCTGTAAAAAGGCGAGTGAACCGGAAGCCGAACCCATCCCTAATATAAATGTAATAGTAAAATCTACCACTGTTCAAACCTTTCAGGTGTGTGATTTAATTATCAGGGAGCCTTTTAGTGATCGCTATTCTGGAACTTTTGGAAATGCAACTGTTGATTTAGTAAAAACAAATGATAGCACGTTGTCTTTTGTGGTTCCTGATATGGCAGAAGGAGATACCTATTTAAAATTTACACTTACTACTCAAAAATTTAAGGTATTTAAAACTGTGGAAATCCCCATTTCTCAATTACTAGCTACCATAAATACCAATTTTGACTTACAGGTTAAATCAATTATTCCCGCAAACGCTGCTGAGTTGGCCCAGCTAAATACCATTAAGCAATATAAGCAGGATGTAATTAATTTAATTAATTCTTTACCTGATGATAAGAAGCGGCAAACTATGTTGTTTTATGAGGCTAATAAAGCTGTTTTTAAATCCTATGTTAGCAATACCTTTGGTAATTTAGATGGGGTTACCAAACTGGGTAAGCAATCTGCCTGCCCCAGAAGTGACTTTTTTAGTTTTTATACCTGTACAGCTAATAATTTGGGATTGGCAGCTGGCGAACTGTTACAGGTTTCTAGGGAGTTTGCTAAGTATGCTGCTATAACGGGCCTTATTGCCTGGGCGGCACCTGCTGCAGTTGGTTTATATGCACCAACTACCGTTTATGCTACTTATTTGTTTATGACGGATGTTTTACCAGCAGCTAAGCAATTTGTGAATAGTACCCAACCTTTTTTAGAGGCTAACTGGATTTTTGGCCAAGCGCTTTTTCTTTCTATAGTGGCCGTTTATAACGACCAAACAGTAACTGATTTAAAATTGTTACCTAAATTCCGTTCTTTAACGAGTACCGATGGTTTACTTACTCCCGCCTGTAACTTTTTTATTAAGTCTTATGCCACTGTAAGTCAGTCGTGGAGTCGAATGCCCAGTATTTTCGGAAGTCTTCCCTCATATAAAAACACCGATAGCGTGGTAACACTTACAACATCCGATATTTCCATTTCAAATATTTCTAATCCCAATGTTCAGTTGGTAAGTAGAAGTAATCAGTCTGTTCAGTTTAAAACTACTTCCGGAAAAGAAGAATCTTTTACCTATACTATTCAGGTTAATAAGCAGGGATTTACGGAAACTAGCACTGTTTCGGGCAAAGTATTGCCGGGCATTGATTCTACTAATATTTATAAGGCAGCTTGTGTTGGAGGGTGGACGGTTACGGGCTATGACCCCAATAATCCGCCTACTACTTATACATTTCAACTATTAGCTGATGGAACTGGGGCATACACAGTATCTGGAAAATTGTATTACATTAAATGGAATATCCAAAGATCTGGAAATGAATACCGGATGTATGAGACTGGATTTTGGCACCCTGCTTATGATGCATTAAAAAGAGACAAGTTAACCTTTCC
>CAIUKP010000320.1 GCA_903899675.1 uncultured Bacteroidota bacterium
AAAAATAAAAGTACTAAAGGTTTCTGAAGCTACAGCAGATGGAGAATACCAAGATGCAACCATAGAAGTTTTAGAATTGTACAAAGGAAATAAAACTACAAAGATTAAAATTAATGCCAACCTGAGAACAGATTGCAATTTATCTGTTCCCAAAAACTCGACTTGGTTGGTTTTCGCAAATATAAATCATGCTGGCTTTTTATCGTTTGGCCTTTGTTCTGGATCTATGCATTTAGATCGTGAAACAAATACCATTGATTATCCAAATCTCGAAACCAATTGGATAAACGAAATCAATCAAAAAATTTCAGTTTTACAATTCTTTGCCGCTAAACATATCAATCAACCAAATGAATTTGATTTACACCTAAGGTTCCAGTTAAGAGATTCCATAAGGAATCTCCTTAAGGGATATGATGGGGAAATGCTCAGCAATGCGGTATTTCAAATGACCGTTGAAAAAAACCTAACCGTTTCAAAAATCAAGGTGCTAAAAGAGTTCGATAACCAACAGCTGTCAAAGGAGTTGTTGAAATATTTAAAGGGAAATATAAAAATATCTTCCAAAAACAATTCAGGAATTAATAAGCGCACACAATTGATTGTTGTATACTATTTCTATCCGGCTGAAAAAAAGCACCGTAGCTTTATAAGTGAATACGATTTATAAAACGACATTCTATATTCAAAACCGATGCCGTTTCGCAGTTTTTGGAATCGCAACCAACCGCAGATGCAAGAAAACTAATGGCTTAGTGCGGTAATTAACCTGCAGAATATCTTTAGAGTGAGCTTTATTTCCTCCTCAACTTTTCAATTCCTCGGCTTTTGATTCTTCTTCCATTTAACCTACCCCTTTCCCGATAGCCCGGCTACCACAAACAGATTTTTATGACACCACCCGAGCTGAAATGAAAACATTTTCATATTTTCAAAAAAAATTCCCGATGGAAGTACATCATCCGCACCACTCCTCACATAAAAAAAATTGGAAGGAATACGTTACCGAATTTTTGATGTTATTTTTTGCTGTAACTCTTGGCTTCTTTGCAGAAAACGTAAGAGAAATATATGTTGAATCGCACAGAGAGAAGGAATATATGCATACTATGGTGCAAGACCTGAAAGAGGATACCGCAAGAATCAACAACTCAATTATTCTTTCTTCCGAAAAGGCCTTGGCGATGGATAGTCTTATCCGAAATATATATGCCAAACCCTATAGCGATAGCTCGCTGAGAATGATGTATTACTTGTTCCGAAAGCATATGGCTTCTGGCACAGGGGCTAGTTTTTCACAACGAACCATCAACCAATTAATCCATTCGGGTAACCTTCGGCTTATTAAAAACATTTCTATTTCAGATAGCATTGTATTATATGATATCAATTCTCAACAAATAGAAAATCAATACCTTATTTACCACGATCAGTACCAACAAAAAGGAAGAGAACTTTCGAACAGAATCTTTGATTCTTATTATATGTTAGATTATACCCGGCAATCCGTAATTGAATTATTGAACACGAACACAAAGTTGCAGCTGCTCACCAACGACGATAAACTGATGAAGGAATATGCAAATGTTGTATATGGGGGGAGAGGCATACTAAATAGGTATGTAACCATGTTAAATGCTCAAAAATTACGGGCAACAAACATCATAGAAATACTCCATAAAGAATACGGAATAGAATAGCCGTTCGGGTTCAAAAACCTGTTATTCATCAAACACCTTGATTTGAATAGTTGGGATGTTGCATTAAAGAGGGCGCCCGCCTGGTTAATACTCTTTTACCAGAATATCCGTGGGTATACTTAACTCAGTGCTTAGCTTTCGAATCATTTCGAGCGTGAGCTTTCTTTTCCGATTCAAGATTTCACTCACACGGCTTTTTAATCCTATTGCACTTACCAGGTCTTTTTGCTGATAACCCAGCTGCTCCATGCGGAACTTGATGGCATCAATTGGATCAGGAAAATCAATGGGATATTTTTCCTGTTCATATTTATCAATAAGCAATGAAAGCAGTTCTAGCTCATCTCCTTCGCGGGTGCTTTTTTTGGCATCAAAGATTTGTTCCAATCTATTGATCGCCTTATTGTACTGCTTTTCGTTTTTTATTACTGTATACTCCATATTAAATTGATTTTGCGTCAATCTCGTCATATGCCTTATGAGTTCCCACAAAGCGAATCCACAAAATTTTATACGCGTAATTAATTTTAACTATTAGCCTGTAATCGTTGCCTTTTATGTTGAACACTACCCTGTTGCCCGGAAGAAAACTGGCAGCAGGAAATTCTCTTTTTATTTCATTCGGATTCTTCCAGCTGGCCGTATGAGCTTCGTGATACCAAGATTTCAGTTGACCCTCACAATCTTTGTGCTTGGTCCAAAAATCTCGCAATACTTTTTTAGCAATTACGCGCAAGCCAATTAATTTGATGCAAAATAATATAAAGTTCCCAAAACGGGAATATTATGTTCGGTTCAGCCAACCGCTACGCCTCTAGCCGGGCTATCTGTTTCCTTCCTGCTCCCGATATAATTTAGTTGAACTAGCCTGCAATTTGGCCTTTTAAATAATTAGCTGGTTAGGTATTTTCACGCTGCGGACGAATTAAATAGACAGATGTCGGAGTAGTAATGCATACTAATCCTATTCAGAACCATATCTGGGCGGCCAGTATCACCAAAATTTGCATGAAAAAGCCCCGACAAAATCGGGGCTCCAGAGGTGTGGGCCAGCCCCGACGCTTCGGGGGAACCGACTCAAATGTTTTTACAATCACTTCCCTTTTAGAAAAACAAATTACTAGCAGAGTCTTGATTAGTCTTCTAACCTCACCCATGATAGAATGGGGGAGTTAGAATTTTTTTTATTGCTATTCATTAAGACCTCAAAACGTAAGAATAAGGCCTACTTGTTTTGCCTAGTACTTCTTTTTCTCTCTGATTTCAATTACTTCCTTTTTCAAAGGTGTTAATTCATTCGGATCCAGATTTAGCCAGGCTGTAGTAAAAACAGTTTTATAATATTGTTCAAGCGCAGATACGATTGGGTTTATAACGTTGGGGTCTTTTAATAAACTGGAATTATAATTGTTGTTCTCAAAAATTTGATAATAATTTGTTATTGGAATCTCAACTTGTTTTAGAGGAATGCTTTTTGCCCATAGTTTTTCTCTCGTAATTGGCTCGGAAACAATCAAGTTTACTTTGCCTGATAAAACAAAAAAACCACTAATACTATAATGACTAAGCACATATCTGGCATTTCTTCCTGATCCAGAAAGATAGTTAACCGGGCTCCACTTTACATTTTGATCATTTAAATCAAAGTCGATGTCTACACTAAGCATAAGATCGCTTTCCTTTTTATCACTGTAAACCACTTGGTCGTAATATTCAAATGGCCCACGCACAGTATAACCCTTCTGTGTTAGCGCTTCATTAAAATCAGACGACATGGCCTTAGAAAAATCTGTGAATAATTTATAACTTGAATACTTAAATTTATCCTGATAGGCCGGGTCTACTAACAAAAATACAACCTGGGCAGATTTTGATTTCTCTTTTACAGAAGGCTCATAGTCATATTGCGCCACTTTTATTGTTGGGGGCGGGGGGGCCTGTTGTACTTTTGGAGCAGATGTACTCGCCATCGAAAAGGCAACGAAAACAGCTAATACTAAAATTGAACTGTGATTCGAATTTAGTTTCATAATTTCTTTTTAATAGCTGGCATATTTATAATGAAATATTCGGCATTAAGGTGATAAAAAATTAGTGTGGAGATTGTATATTGTTTCTCCCCCCATAATTCAAAATTAAAGAAAAAAACAATTCTGTCAGACTCCAATTAAATTTTTCTCCTCCCCAAAAAAAATAATATAAAAATAACCTGATAGCATATCAGGTCTAACCAATCAAAGGTCGCTACATCAACAGGAAGCATAACCTGCATTATTTCTAAGAAACTGCATACCAGCCAAAGAGAAAACAACCATTGCGTTGGAATTTTTTTTGCCCCGCCCCAAATGAATCCAAAGGCTGCTAGCAAACTTGAACACCAGCAAGCGTCTGAAAACCAGCCTGGCAAATTGACTGATTTGGTTTTGCTCCTGACGCCAA
>CAIUKP010000321.1 GCA_903899675.1 uncultured Bacteroidota bacterium
ACATCTTCATCGGTATCATCACTGCCTTCGAGCAAATCTCCCATGGCCACATCTTCGGCTTCATGCACCGGAGCATCTAATGAGGTATGGCGGGTATTACTTTGGAAAATATTATTGATTTCTGTTTCACTCATTTCCAGAATTTCAGCAAGCTCTTCGGTTGAGGGTTCCCGCTCATGTTCCTGCTCAAAAGCCATATAGGCTTTGTTGGCTTTATTGTAGGTTCCAATTTTATTTTGGGGCAAACGAACCAAACGACCTTGTTCGGCAAGTGCCTGCAATATCGATTGGCGAATCCACCAAACCGCATATGAAATGAATTTAAAGCCCTTGGTTTCATCAAAACGTTGAGCAGCTTTTATCAGACCTAAATTTCCTTCGTTGATCAAATCGCTTAATGAAAGACCTTGGTGTTGGTATTGTTTGGCCACAGACACCACAAAACGTAGGTTAGCCTGCACCAGTTTATCCAACGCACGCTGATCACCCATTTTAATTTTTTGAGCCAGGGTAGTTTCCTCCTCAGGCGTAATCATGGGTATTTTGGAAATCTCTTGCAAATACTTCTCAACTGCTTGGGAATCACGGTTGGTAATCTGGGTTGCAATTTTAAGCTGCCTCATGGGATGGTATTACTTTAAATAGACAAATAAACAGGCAAATAGTTACAAATTGACCGTTTACATTCTGTTAATGGAGAACTAATAGCCTGCAAAGGTACAAAATATAGGGGGAAATCCATAGATACTGTGGAAAAAACGCTGCAAAATGGTTACAAGTACCTGAAAGCTACAAAATGGGTAAAAAAAAATGACTGAAACTCCTCACCAACCCTGTATTGGAATTATCTTCGTTTACATGATGATAGACTACCGGTCAGATACAGTAACCCGCCCCACGCCCGGAATGTTAGCAGCTATGAATCAGGCAGTTGTTGGGGACGATGTTTTTGGGGAAGATCCTACTGTTAATAAACTAGAAAAAATGTGTGCTGCCCTATTTGGCATGCCCGCAGCTGTGTTTTGCCCAAGTGGTACCATGACCAACCAGATTGCCATTAAATGCCATACCCAGCCGGGAGATGAAGTTATTTGTGATACCCTGTCGCACGTATATCAATATGAGGGGGGCGGTATTGCGTTTAATTCGGGGGTTTCGGTTAGGCTGGTAAATGGCAGCCGGGGAAGAATTACTGCTGATCAGGTGTTGGAATCGATTAATCCCATTGACGTTCATAAACCCCTTACAACGCTGGTTTGCTTAGAAAACACTGCAAACAGAGGCGGCGGAAGTTGTTACGATTTCAATGATATTCAACAAATTAGAGAGGTTTGTTCAGAAAAAAAATTAGGTCTACACTTGGATGGAGCCCGCTTATTTAATGCATTGGTAGCCAAAAATGAGTCGCCTTTGCGGTATGGGGAAGTTTTCGACAGTATTTCTATTTGTTTAAGTAAGGGATTAGGCGCTCCGGTGGGAAGTTTATTAATTGGAGACACGCCCTTTATACAGAGATCCCGAAGAATTAGAAAAGTGTTTGGTGGGGGCATGCGACAAGC
>CAIUKP010000322.1 GCA_903899675.1 uncultured Bacteroidota bacterium
GTATGCTGCTTGCTACCCTGATTTGTAAGGCACAAATACACTTTAAACTGCTGAAGTTGGGGGGAAGTACTTTTATTATAGATTACTATCCCGTAGCCATGCGGTTTCCCGATTTTCTGTTGGTAGGCATTACCATTTTATGCATTACTTTGGCTGCAGCCTGGATTCCAGCATATAGAGCTGGAAGGCGGAGTTTTTCGTTGAAAAGTACCTGACAAAAGTTAAATGGGTGCTATTTCAATTATGCAAGCTTAACAAAATTACCTTCTAATTTTACGTTGAAATTGATTTCCGCTTTCAATGCGCTGAAAACTCTTATAATTGTATCAATGGTTGCACTATTCGCACTGCTTTCTAGTTTAGATATTTGGGCTCTTTGAACACCAACTAGCAGGCCCAATTCTTCTTGTGTTAATTTCCTTTCTTGCCTAGCCGCTTTAATCATTTTCCCTAACACGTCCATCCGAAGTTCATATTCATATTCATCCCTCTCATTCGTACCTATCTTTCCGATGTACTTGTCTTTCATTTGAGAAAGAGAATACGTTTTTACTGCTTTAGTTGCCATGGATTTACTCTTTATTAATTGTTGAAATACCTGCTTCTCAGCCTTACAGCCCTTTCGATTTCTTTTGACGGAATTTTAGTAACCTTTTTTATAAAACCATGGGTAGCAATTACCAAGGTTTTCCGGTTATCAGTCTTATCCCAAAATGCAAGCAGCCTTATTTGTAATCCAGCGAATTGGGTTCTGAATTCCCAAATGTCATTTTGTAGTTTCTTAAAAAGTTTTGGGTCGTTGGTTTGTTCGGCCAGATCGATATTGTATAAAATTTTTTTAATGGTGGGCTGGCCAAGTGAACCAATAAATTCGTCCGCCTCCTCTAAGAATTTTGTTTCAAAAAATCACATCTTACCCGCATTGATTATCCTATGCAAAGATAAGATTTGTTTCTATATTTAGAAACAAAAAATTAAAAAACTAGTTGGTTGTTTTTTAAAAACAAGAAAGGCAACCCATTTTTCGGTGATATTAATAATCACCCAGCGTTTCCGGCAACTGTTCGAGTGCGGTGGCCAGTTGGGCATCATTGGGAGCAATGCCATGCCATTCGTGACTGCCTTCCATAAAAGAAACGCCTTTTCCCATTTCGGTTTTCATCAGAATTACGATGGGTTGGCCCTGAAATGCAGCTGATTTGGCGGCAGCAAGCGTAGTAAGCACATCTGCCATATTGTTGCCATCCATTTGTAATACTTTCCATCCAAAGGAAATGAATTTGGCAGGTAAATCTCCCAGATTCATCACTTGGGTGGTAGAGCCATCAATCTGCTGACCATTCCAGTCAACCGTGGCTATCAGGTTATCTACCTTATGATGGGCAGCCCCTAAAATGGCTTCCCAGTTTTGCCCTTCATTCAGTTCTCCATCGCCGGTTAGGCAGTAAACGATGGAATGGTCGTTATTTAATTTTTTTGCCAAAGCAGCCCCCATAGCCACGCTGAGGCCCTGGCCCAACGATCCGCTGGCAATTCTTACCCCGGGTAAATGTTCGTGGGTGGTAGGGTGCCCCTGTAGGCGGGTATTGATTTTACGGAAGGTTGCCAATTCTTTCACTTCAAAATAGCCAGATCGGGCTAACACCGAATAAAACAAAGGAGAGATATGTCCATTGGAAAGAAAGAAAAGGTCTTCTCCAATGCCATCCATCGAAAATCCGGGATTTCTTTTCATTACCTCAAAATACAGTGCCGTAACAAAATCGGCACATCCCAGGGATCCACCGGGGTGTCCACTTTGTACACCATGTACCATTCTAACGATATCCCTTCTAACCTGGGAAGCAATTTTTTCGAGTTCCTGAACTGTCATTTGAGTAGGCTTTGGATGCAAATATAAGTGAGAGAATTCAGTTCCTTGTGCACAACCCCCATCCGTTCCCGCATACTTGCAACATTTTTGTACCTTTGCCGTTAGAAAATACCGGATATGTCTGAAGAATTATTACTTATTACCGCGGATGCAGAAGATAGTATGCAAAAGGGCATAGCCCACCTCGAAACGGAATTAACCAAAATTAGGGCGGGAAAAGCCAACCCCTCCATGTTGGATGGAATTTCGGTTGAATACTATGGATCGCCTACCCCCATTGCACAGGTGGCCAATATTTCGGTGCTGGATGTGCGTACCATCAGCATTCAGCCCTGGGAGAAAAATATGCTTTCGCCTATTGAGCGTGCCATTATGCAGGCCAATATTGGCATTACCCCCCAGAGTGATGGCAACCAGATTCGCCTTTTCTTGCCGCCGTTAACGGAGGAGAGAAGAAAAGAGTTGTTTAAAAAAGCCAGTGGTGAGGGAGAGCAATCTAAAGTAGCCATTCGCAATATTCGTAGGGATGCCATTGAACAGGTAAAGAAATTACAGAAAGATGGGTTGAGTGAAGATGCGGCGAAAGATGCCGAAAAAGAAATTCAAGATTTAACCGATCGCTATATTGTTCTGGTGGATAAACACCTGGCTGCCAAAGAGAAGGAAATGATGGCCGTATAAAACCCGATCAGGAATTAGTTTCGGCCGACTCAACTATTGGGTCGGCTTTTTTTTGGGGTTTATTAACCAGATACACACCCACCAGAATAATGAGTAAGCAAAAGAATTGTTGCAAATTGATCTGCTCATTCCTCAATAATCCCCAGGCAACCGCCACAAAGGGGATTCCATAGGTTACCATGGAGGCAAAAACCGGTCCGGCCCTTTTTACCAGCATATAAAAAATAATGGAGGCGATGGCCGTGCCCAAAATACCCAATACCACGGCTGCCGCCGAAGACTGCAGCACCGAACGCTCTAATAACGCCATTTGAAAATATCCGGTATATGCCAAAATAGTAAGCGAGGGAATGATAAGCAGTACAAATGCCAATGAGGCAATGTCCAGCGCTCCAATCCCTTTCATATATCTACCCACCATATTTACATTAAGTCCATATAACAGGGTTGCCAAAATTACCAGCATCGAATAGCCAATATTTCCCCATTGAAATCCGGTTCCCAACACCATCAGCAGGCTTAGCCCCACAAACCCAATCAGGGTGCCCAGTATCTGTAATACCCGGGCTTTTAGTTGGAAGAAAAGGATACCTACCAATAAAGTGAACAGGGGGGTTAGGGCATTTAAAATTCCGGCCAGGGCACTGTCTATTTTTGTTTCGGCCATGCAAAATAGATAGGCGGGGAAAAAGCTGCCAATCAGCCCCGATAGCATTACCCTACCCACCTGTACGCGGGGAATCGATTGCCAGGCTTTTTTTACAAAGGGAATCAATACCAGGCCGGCACTCAATATTCGGATGGAGGCTACCTGATAGGCAGAGAGCTCGCGCATACCCACTTTCATTAAAAAGAAGGAACTACCCCAGATAATACAAAGTGCCGTAAATAATAACCAATCAATCCAGGGACGCTGCATGAAATGTTTTTGCAAAGTTGCTATTTTATTAGAACAATTGAATATTTTTAGAAAAACTAATCGGATATGGCTACCATAAACTTAGCAAAAATCAGTACCCGCGCACCCAAGGGACTGAATAAGGAAAAAATAAAAGCCAAAACTGCCCAGCTCTTAGAAGAGTTAGACGAATTGCAAAACCTATTATTTGCCGAAAGTAAGCATTCGGTGCTGGTAGTAATTCAGGGGATGGATGCCAGCGGAAAGGATGGAGTAATCCGAAATGTTTTTGGAAAATTAAATCCCCAGGGAGTGCGTGCTTATTCTTTTAAAGTGCCCACTTCGCTAGAATTATCACATGATTTTTTATGGCGGGTTCACCAGCAGGCCCCTCCCAAGGGAATGATTCAGCTGTTCAATCGTTCGCATTACGAAGATATTTTGGTTACCCGCGTGCACAAATGGTGCGACGACCAGCAGGCAAAGGCCCGGATGAAGGCAATCAACGATTTTGAACACCTGCTGGCCCATCATTGCAATACCCATATCCTGAAACTTTATTTACATGTTTCTCCGCAAGAACAGCAGCAACGCCTAGAAGAACGCATAAAAAATCCCGACAAACAATGGAAATACAACGAACGGGATTTTGAGGAAGCAAAACTTTGGAAAGTATATATGAAAATGTATCAAGAATGCTTTACGTATTGCAATGTGGTACCCTGGAACATCATTCCAGCCGACCAGAATTGGTACAAGGAATATTTAATAGCCTCCCAACTGCATAAATTGCTCAGTTCATTAAAAATGCAGTACCCGGGACTAAAAAAGTGATTTCTCGGAAATTTTTTCTATTTTGTACATAAAAATACCATATGGGATTATTAAAAGAGTTCAAAGAATTTGCCCTTAAAGGCAATTTGGTAGACATTGCCGTGGGTTTTGTAATGGGTGCCACTTTTACTAAAATTGTAACCACTTTTGTAGATGGCATGGTAATGCCTGTAATAGGCATGTTAACCGGCGGGGTTGATTTTAGCGACAAAGTAATGGTTTTAAAAGAAGCCAGTGCGGAGGTTAAAGATGCCGCCGGCAAAGTAGTAACTGCTGCCAGTCCGGCCGTTGATTTAAAATACGGTGCATTTATCACCAGTCTGATTGATTTTGTATTAGTGGCTTTTGTGATTTTTCTGTTGATTAAGGCGATTAACAAATTCAGACAGGAAGCTCCCGCTGCA
>CAIUKP010000323.1 GCA_903899675.1 uncultured Bacteroidota bacterium
TTTGCAATTGATGACGGAAATGGTAGAACATAAACGGGCTCACCTTAAAGGGATGGGAATGCTTACCAAAGATCCCTCCGGCCAATTGCACTTTAACCAGGAACAGGCTGCTGCTCATTTGCAACCCGCTGTTGCCACTCGGGAAGTGAACCCTCGGAACGCTGCCCCTTCGATGCCACAACCGGCTCCTCCATTCGCTACTATAAATTCTCCAGTATATACTGCAACAACACCCATTCCGGCTGCTCCCATCGCATCAATTCCTGCTCCTCAACCAGCAATATCTGCAACCAAAAAAGTTTTACCCGAGGGCAATCTTGATCCAACCTTAGATTATGCAGGCATTCAAAATTACCAGGACTCACCTGAGTTAATGAAAGTTCGCCAGCAATTGGCACAAAGAAGAGAGCAGGTGAATGCAGAATTTGATGATTTACGCGCAGCAAGAGAGCGTATGAAGCGTGTACCGCTCCCCGGAAAGGAAGGAGAATGGAATTCCGGAAGCCCAGCAGGCAATTCGTTACCCCCAGCTCCATCTTCCAGTAGTTTTACGCCTTCTACTCCTTCATTACCAACCCGTAGTTCTACGCCGGCTCGTAGGCCGAACCCCTTATTGGGAAAAGAAGTTAACAAAGGAATTGGAAAAACAGATTTTCCACCGATAACACCCTCTACATCATCTGCAAGTAATACATTGGCTAATCTTCCCATAGATTTTCCCAAAAGAACAGTTACACCTCGAGAAAATGCACCTCTGCCCGATGTAAGAGCAAAATGGACGCCCTCTCCCAGACCTGTAAAACCTTTTTCACCTGATGGGGATAAAGCATTGCCTTCGGATCCATTAACCGTTCGCATGCCTAAAAGAACCTGGCAAGCACCTGAAAGGCCCACTGAACCAGGATTTGCAGATAATCGCGCGTCAAGCCCAATGCCTATAATTGGTAAATATGGCAAAACTTCTAGAACCCCCCTTTTTAAGGACCAACAACCTTCCCTAGCCAACCTACCTGCCGAGGAAGAAACCGAAGAAACATCCGCCAAAAAATGGCCTTGGCAAAAATCAGGAAAAAGTTCCGAGGAGTCATTCGGGTTACCCGCACGATTCGCTGAGGAAGAAGAGGAACCCCGTCTGGGATTATTGGCACGACTGAAAGCATCTATAACCGGTATTTTCAGTAGAAATAAAAATATACCTACCACGCTAGTTCAAGAAGATGCCCCTCAACTTTCGGATAATAAACTAGGAGTTATTTTAGCAAAGGCCAGCACTAAGCTGGTAGAAATGAAAAATAGTGAGCTGGATACTTCCGGCGAACCCAAAAAAGATTATTGGTGGGTCTATAGTATTTTCATGGCTTTCGCAGCTACCGTTGCCTTGATTATTCATATGTTTTAATATACCTACCGGCTTTATTTGATTATACCTAAGTATGGAAGATTCGATTGCCCAACCCTTTGCCTGTGTTTGCTGCGGAAATTCGAAATGCACGCCGGTTTTTACTGCTAAAGATTATACCGTTTCTCAACAATCATTCACCCTACTTGAATGTGGCAATTGTAAATTCCGTTTTACTGGAAATGCTCCCGACATTGCACAGATAGGAAAGTATTACGCAGCCGAAAGCTATATCTCTCACACCAACACCAACAAAGGGCTCATTAATCAATTGTATCACTGGGTTCGGTCGTATACACTCGGTGCTAAACGGCGACTGATTATCCGCAACAGTAAAATGGAGCAAGGAGATTTGTTAGATGTAGGTGCAGGTACGGGATTTTTTGTAGAAGAAATGACGAAAGCAGGTTGGCGAGTAACCGGACTAGAACCCGATGATCAGGCCAGATCGCGGGCAATGGATCGAGCAGGCATTCAGTTAGAAAGTACGGAAAAACTTTGGGAACTAACTCCTGCCAGTTTTGATGTAATCACCCTATGGCATGTATTAGAACATGTGCACGACTTATCTGGATATCTCCGGCAATTTCATCATTTGTTGCGGCCTAATGGATTACTGATAATTGCAGTTCCCAACTATCAATCACAGGATGCGGCGCACTACCAAGCATACTGGGCTGCCTATGATGTGCCTCGGCATCTCTATCATTTTTCTCCCCTTTCTATGAATTTTTTACTGAACTCGCATCAATATCAATTACCTATTTTACAACCCATGTGGTTTGATGCATTTTATGTTTCGATGCTGAGTGAAAAATACAAAACCGGAAAAGATCATCCTCTACTGGGTGCATTTGTTGGATTACTTTCCAATCTAAAGGCATTGTTCAATAGAAACAAAGCTAGCTCCCTGATTTATATTACGCGTCCAGTTTAAATAGGAAATCATCTCTTTATGTTCCCCGTGTAATCACCAAACGCAGTGAGAGACTGCACGGTTTGGAATGAGAATCTCCCTCTCGAATGCGCGCAGTCCCTCATTATCATTCGGCGACTACGCTAGGAACAAAACGCAGAGAGAGATTGCACGGTTCTGTTTATTGAAAACGAATCTCAAACATCGCCGGCCAGTATTTGCCGGTAACAAAAAAACTTTTCTTCTCTGGATGATAGGCAATCCCATTCAGCACCTCTGATTTGGAAGTGGGAGTAATATTGTTTTTACCCATAATGCCCGACAAATCGGCACGAGCTACTACCTGTCCGGTAGCGGGATTTATTTTTAATATAAAATCGGTTAAATATTTATTGGCATATATAAAGCCATCCACCCACTCCATTTCATTTACATTTTCTACATACCCATTGTTATCATTAACCCCTACCGTTTTTTCTATTGTAAAGGTTTCCGGATTTACAAAATACAAATTACTACCTCCTGTATTAATAATCAACTGCGTACCGTTGGTAGTCATTCCCCATCCTTCATAGGGCCATTCAAACTCCTGTGGTAGCTTGTGAAACTGCAAATCGTACACAAATACCTTATGTTCTTGATAGGTGAGTTGATAAATCTTATTATTTAAAATGCAAATGCCCTCCCCAAAATATTGAGGTGCAAGTTTTACCTGTTGCAGGATCTTTCCTGTTGTAAGGGCAACCTTTAGCAGCTTACTTTCTTTATACATGCCAGTACCCTCATACAATTCATTATTGAAAAAAAGGAGTCCCTCTGTAAAGGAAGTGGTATCGTGCGGATAGATATTCACTACCGAATAATTCATGGGCAGTACTTGCGTAACAGCTGGGGCAGCATTATCAGAAGCCGAAGGGGTAGTGCCGTTTTCACAGGCAGCTACTAAGAAAATCCATCCAATTGCTACTATTTTTTTCATGGTCCCGGGTTTACACATTAAACCTAAAATGCATTACATCCCCATCCTTCACTATATATTCTTTTCCTTCTATCCGCAATTTACCATTTTCGCGGCAAGCAGCTTCGCTACCATATTTTACAAAATCTTCAAAGGCGATTACTTCTGCTTTGATAAATCCTTTTTCGAAATCAGTATGAATTACTGCGGCAGCCTGGGGCGCTTTCCAGCCCTTGTGAATCGTCCATGCACGAACTTCCTGCACACCCGCGGTAAAATATGTATCCAGATTCAGTAAATGATAGGCAGCATGTATTAGCCTGTGTAAGGCTGGTTCCTTCATGCCAAATTCTTCCATAAACATCTGCTTGTCTTCCTCGGTTTCCATCTCCGCAATTTGTGCTTCAATATTATTGCACATTACAATTACTTCTGCACCCTCCGCTTTGGCGGCTGTTTCCAGAGCTCGGGAATAATCATTACCGGTATGCATACTGCCTTCATCTACATTGGCAACATACAAAACCGGTTTATCCGTTAATAAAAATAAATCAGCTACCGCCACCTTTTCTTCTTTGCTCAAATGGAGGGTATGAATATTTTTTCCCTGTTCTAAATGCGTTTTGCAGCGACTCAAAATTTCAAATTCTGCTTTGGCTTTGGTATCAGTTCCCACACGGGCCATTTTTTCTACCCGGTGCCATTTCCTTTCAACGCTATCTAAATCCTTTAATTGAAGCTCGGTTTCAATGATTTCCTTATCTCCAATCGGATTGATTTTTCCTTCCTCTCGTAACACATTTTCATCTTCAAAACACCGAATCACGTGAATAATGGCATCTACCTCCCGGATATTTCCTAAAAACTTATTTCCCAAGCCTTCCCCTTTGCTGGCTCCCTTAACCAGACCGGCTATATCCACTATCTCCAGTTGCGTTGGTACAATGCGATCGGGTTGAACCAGGGTTGCCAGTGACTGTAACCGGCTATCCGGCACATCTACTAATCCTACATTGGGTTCGATGGTACAAAAACGATAGTTGCTTGCCTGTGCCTTTGCACTATTGCTAACTGCGTTAAAAAGAGTTGATTTTCCCACATTGGGTAAACCTACTATGCCTGCTTGTAATGCCATGTTGCGCTTTTTTCTGGGGAAGCCCCCATTTTCAGGCTGCAAATATAACGGCTTTACCGGCAAGGTTGCCCGAATTCAGTAAGCTACACTTGGAATTTTCACTTTTTACTTGTTGCCGATACCGGATGGGTGGGGGGAATTGATTATTTTCAACCTATAATTGTTCTTATGGCACTGAATTTTGTATGGATATTCTTTTTTGTAATTGGTTTGATCATTGCACTGGTAAAACTGATTGTATTTCAAGACTATGAGATTTTCCGTAAACTGGTAGAAGGCATTTTTGATGCTTCTAAATCGTCGGTTATGGATATCGCTTTGCCGTTAACCGGGGTAATGGTATTTTTTATGGGGTTGATGAATATTGGCGAAAAAGCTGGTGCCATTCAATTCCTTGCCCGTATCTTAAACCCATTTATGAAGCGACTTTTTCCGGAAGTGCCCGAGAAACATCCGGCGATGGGGCAGATGGTTATGAATTTTAGTGCCAATATGCTGGGTTTGGATAATGCGGCAACTCCCTTTGGATTGAAGGCCATGGAGAGTTTACAAACCCTCAATCCGAATAAAGAAACCGCTTCCAATGCGCAAATCATGTTTTTGGTATTGCATACCAGTGGACTTACACTAATACCGCTTTCAATCATTGCATACCGCGCAAGTGCCGGCAGTACTAATCCAACTTCAGTTTTTGTTCCACTCATGATTGCAACGGTGGTGGCTACGATTGCCAGTATCATAATCACAGCCCTTTATCAGCGGCTGAAATTTGATTGGGTGATGATTGCCTGGCTCGGTTCGATTATAGGCGGCATCTTTTTATTTGCCTATTTCATCTATCACCTGCCCTCACAAAAAGATGCCCCGCAAGGTGGGTTGTTTACCAAAGAAACCTTCAGCAATGTGCTGGGCAATTTGATATTGTTTTTGGTGATTTGCACCTTTATAATCGGGGGCTGGGTGCGAAAAGTAAATGTATTTGATGCTTTTATTGAAGGAGCCAAACAAGGGTGGGAAGTGATTATTAAAATCATACCCTATCTCGTTGGAATTATTGTGGGGATTCGTGTTTTTAGAGATTCCGGTGCACTGGATGCGATTATTCAGGGCATTTCGTGGGTATTCCTTCACATAGGGATCAACAGCGAATTTGTACCCTCACTTCCTGTAGCTATTATGCGGCCTTTTAGTGGGGGAGGTGGCAGAGGACTGATGCTAGATGTATTTAAAAATTACGGGGTAGATAGTTTTCTGGGCCAGTTGGCTTCTATTTTTCAGGGAAGTGCCGATAGTACTTTTTATATCATTGCACTTTACTTTGGCAGCGTGGGAATTAAAAAAGTACGTTATGCTATTTGGGCTGGAATGTTGGCAGATTTATTAGGGGTAATCTCCGCCATCGGCATTGCCTACCTGTTTTTCAAGTAGTTAGTTGTTTACTTCTATATCCTTATAGCCAACTACCGCATATTCTTTGTTGCGATACACAATCCTATAGGTACCCTTATGCAAGTAGAGATAGTAAAGTCCATTGGCAGCAGCTTGATAAGTCTGGTCTGCGGGAATGCACATACCTGTTTTTAATTTTTTTATTTCATCCAGATGATAGGCCTGAATTAAAAAACTATTTTTAAAGGCAGCCGGGATTTCCATTTCTTTTCTCCATCCCTGCATACTAATCCAAACCGGCCGGTTATTTTGATAGGCAGTGGAGGGATGCCAAATCATGGCACTATACAGTTCCTCCTCCATGGCGCTTAGGGGTTTTCCATCGAGCACCGGAAGGGTGGTTTTATTTACCGGGTTTTTGTATTGCAGCAGAGAATATAAAAAGGCTCCGTATTCATTCAAACTATTCTCCGTTAAAAAACACTGATCAATGCTAAGCAGTTTTTCCTGTAACCATGCCGATAAATACACGCCCATTGGTACATCGGATGAATCGCTGTAGGCAAGGGCATTATTTCCGGGCTGGGTGATTACTAAACATTTTTGTTGATTAGGCAGCTCGCGTATATATTCTCCTAATCGAACCGCTTGCAATTTACGGGCATTGTTTGGTATGGTTTGGGTAAAGTCGGGTGCACAAGAAACTACCTGAAACCCCATAGAAATTGCTTTCCGGATACAGGCTGCTACAACAGGCTCTGTAACAAAAATGCCTTCTCGTAGCGAAATCTGTTGTAGCGGCTTATCTGTTTTGCCGAGTATTTCCATCGCAAGGTGCCGATACCCTAGTTGATACAAAGAATCTAGTAATCCCGAAATCCAGGCGAAGGTTGCCGGCTTTAAATAGGAGGCATTCAGCAAGGTTACCCGATGTTTGGCAGCCTGTTGATATACATAAGCAGCTGCATCTGTGCGAGTGGCTTTTTCGAACAAGTTGGCCAATTGCTGGATGGGTTGTTTCTCCTGCACCGATAGCGTTTGAAAGTTTTGCTTTTCGTAAAAAAGCGTGGTTTTATAATCGGTTAACCGGCAAACTGCATCTGCTAGCATATCCCAATGGGTAGGGGTATCGATTACAGCTTTGTTTTTTTCACGATGCATGGCTTGCCGGATAGGCAATAAGTAGTTGATTCCACCAGTATCTATCAATGAAATCAGCCAATTGGTATCGGCTAAATTGGTAGGAGGTTGACTACTATAATATTTTTTTAGGGCTGCAAATTCTGCAGATTCCTGCGCATCAATCGGGTTAACAAATAGGGTACCTAAACAGAAAATAAAAAATAGACGCACAGTAATATTTTTTACAACATAAGCAGGATTCAGCATTGAAAAATGTTAAAGATAATATTTCAATTTTTCTTTTAACATTTCAACCCCAATGGTGGCAGGTTGTTCTATAGCTTCAGATACCGAAAGTGATTGATTGGCGGGAATAAGTTTGTCAATTACAATAATCGGAATATTTGGTTGTGCATATTCAATCAGCGAGGCTGCCGGATAAACCTGCAGCGAAGTGCCAATGATTACCAATACATGTGCCTGAATCACCAGTTGAATGGCAGCCGGTATCATGGGCACTTCTTCTCCAAACCAAACAATATGAGGTCGGTACTGGGCTCCATCCGAAGCTAGTTGCCCGATTACAATATCATCGGTGGCTTCCACAAGCATTTCCGGATTGATTTCACTGCGCATCTTTACAATTTCGCCATGCAAATGCATTACTTGCTTACTGCCCGCTCTTTCATGCAGGTTGTCGATATTTTGGGTAATGATTTGCACATCCCATTCGGCCTGTAAATCCACTAATCCCTTATGAGCCTGATTGGGTAAGGCAGCTTTTATCTGATGCCGGCGCTTATTATAGAAATCCAGTACCAATGCGGGATGCTTTCTCCACCCGTTTATATGGGCCACCTCCATGATATCATATTCTTCCCATAGTCCATCCGAATCCCGAAAGGTTTTGATGCCACTTTCGGCACTGATACCGGCACCGGTTAATACAACCAGTTTCTTTTTTAGTGAGGAGGGTACCATTACAATGAGGTATTCAGTTTATAACTTCGTTTTTGCCATCTCTAATATGATGGCCCACTCTTCGGGTTTTACGGTTTGTACCGATAATCTTCCGAGCCGCACCAAGTCCATATTTGCCAATCGCGGATCTTGTTTGATAGTGGCCAGGGACACGGATTGTTTTAGTTTTTTAAATGGCTTTACATCTACTACTACCCAGGCTGGTTCAGGGGTAGTGGGATCTTGATAGGCTTCTTTGATAATTTTAGCAATGCCCACAATTTCAACGCCTTCATTACTGTGATACCAGAAAGCGAGATCCCCTTTTTTCATGGCTCGCAAGTTATTCCGGGCACCATAGTTGCGTACCCCATCCCAAAAAGTGGAACCGTCTTTTTCAAATTGCTCCCAGCTATATTTAAAGGGTTCTGATTTAATCAGCCAATAGTTCATACTAAGAATTTCAATAAATTATAAATAGAAAGCGGCAGCGTTTATTCCCAACCTCCTGCAAGCACTTCTGCCAGGTGCATAATTTTCAATCCCGCATGATTGTGCTGGATGCATCCATCAATATGCATCAGGCAACTCATATCGGTACTGATCAGGTATTCAGCACCGGTATCTTTTGCATGCTGGGTTTTTTGCTCTCCCATGGCAATGCTAATGGGTTCGAACTTAACGGCAAAAGTACCCCCAAAACCACAGCAGGTAGTAGTTTCATTCATTTCAATTAACTCCAGTCCCTGCACTTGTTGTAACAATTTTCTCGGCTCTTCCCGAATTCCACACTCTCGCAGAGCGGCACAGCTGTCGTGGTAGGTAGCTTTCCCTACCAAAACTGCTCCGAGATTTTCTACCTGTAATACGTTCACTAAAAAGGAGGAAAACTCATGAATTTTTTCGGATGTTTTTTTTGCCGGCTGATGATACGCAGAGTTTTCGAATAAGCGATTAAAATAATTTTTTACAAAGCCGGCACAACTGGCGCTGGGGGTAACGATGTATTTTGCTCCTTCGAAATCGGTTATAAACTTAGTACATACTTCCTTCGCTTCCCCCCAAAATCCAGCATTAAAAGCGGGCTGTCCACAACAGGTTTGTGCAGGATTATACACCACTTCACATCCTGCTTTTTCCAATACTTTTACCATATTCATTCCTACGGTAGGGTATAGTTGGTCTACAAAGCAAGGAATAAAAATATGCACTTTCATGTGGGCGACTATTTTTTAAGACTGCGATTTAATACAACCATTTTAAGTGCAGTAATGGCACTTTCTTCGCCTTTATTTCCATGTTTTCCGGTGGTTCTTTCTTTAGCCTGTTCTTCAGTAAATAAAGTGAGAACCCCAAAAATAACAGGTACATCCATCGACAAGTTTAGTTGGGTGATGCCATCGGTTACTGATTGGCATACATATTCAAAATGGGGGGTATCGCCTTTAATAACCGTTCCCAATGCAATATAGGCATCGGGAACCCGATTACAGTAAGTATAATGATTTTTAATGGCAAAGGTAATTTCAACAGCACCCGGAACGGTAAGGGTTTTGATACTGCAGCCTGCCTGACGTAAAATTTTACGGGCCCCTTTTTCCAATTTATCCACGATGCCGGCATTCCATTCGGTTTTTACTAATACGATAAAGGCATCCTCGGGTGTGGGGATGCCTTTATGTAATTCGGTATTTCCTTGTGTAGCCATGGGCAACTTTCTAATCTTTTTCTATGCTCAGACGATTGATGTATTTGTCTGCCTGATATCCTTTTTCTGTTTTTGGAAATTTCTCTTTTAGCTCTTTGTATAATTCCAGGGCTTCTTTTGTTTTTCCGCTGGTCTCTTGCAAGAGTGCTGCGCGGAATAAGTATTCGGCAGAATTGCTTTCATCTTTTTCAAAATGGTGAGCCGCTTTTAGATAGCTACTTACTGCCTGATCTTTTTTATTCAGTTCAGCATAAGCATCTCCGAGATTGCCATAAGCCAGTAATTGTATTTGGGGAGCATCCGTTGAAAAATCTTCCAAGTATTTAACTGCGTTGGCAAATTCACCTAAATGCAAGTAACTGATACCCGCATAGAATTTGGCAAGATTCGCTGCTTTGGTGCCACTAAAGGTTCTCATAACATATAATACGCCTTTGCTTTGTCCGTCGCCATTTAATACAAGGCGAGCAGAATCAACAGTAAAATATTGCTGTGATTTGTAGAGCGCATCCGCTGCTTTTTCATCATTTGGTTTTTTTACATATTCGTTGTATCCATACCAGCCTACAATTAAAAGCACGATACTCGATACCGCAATTAAAATCTTGTTCTGGTGCGTTTGCAAAAAATGAAAGATACGCTCTGCGGAATCTTCTTCGTGAAATACTTTTGTACTCATGTTGGGTAATTTGCTTTGTATTAGCGGGGTTACTGCAGAAAATTAATCGGTTATAAAAGGATAATTTGCATCAACATATACATCCTTTAATAATTCGCTGTCATCCGGCCACGGACTTTCCTCCGCAAAACGAACACTTTCTTCTACTATCAGGTTTATTTTTTGATCGATTTGGTCTAAGTCGGTAGCAGAGGCAAAATCACTTTCCAGGATTTTGTTTCGCACTTTAATCAACGGATCCTGTTCGCGATACTCTTCTACCTCCTCTTTAGTACGGTATTTTTGCGGGTCGGAAATAGAGTGACCTTTGTACCGGTAGGTTTTTAGTTCTAGCAGGGTAGGACCATCTCCCTCACGGGCTCTTTTTACGGCACGGGAAACATGCTCATGCACATTTTCGGGGGTCATGCCATCTACTTTATCAGCAGGCATATCATAACCGTCTGCCAGTTTGTAAATATCAATTACGTTAGAAGTACGTTCTACAGAAGTACCCATGGCATACTGGTTGTTCTCGCAAATGAAAATCACGGGTAACTTCCAAAGCATGGCCAGATTGAAGGTTTCGTGTAAGATACCCTGGCGGGCAGCTCCATCTCCAAAAAAGCACAATACCACGTTTTTGGTGCCTTTGTATTGCTCAGCAAATGCAAGTCCGGCTCCTGTTCCAATTTGGGCACCTACTATACCATGCCCCCCATAAAAGCGATGTTCTACACTAAAAAAGTGCATGCTTCCTCCCTTGCCCTTGCTACACCCGGTTGCTTTTCCATAGAGCTCTGCCATGCACTCATTGGGCGACATACCTTTTGCCAACCCCAATCCATGATCGCGGTATGCAGTGATAAAAGGGTCGTCGGCAGAAGTGGCGGTCATACATCCCGCAGCAATTGCTTCCTGACCAATATAGGCATGAAAGAATCCCCGGATTTTCCCCGCCATTTTATACATTTCTTCCGCCTTCAGCTCAAACTGACGGATGAGTTGCATGATTTCGTACCAATACAGATACGTTTCGCGTGAAAATTTAGTGGCCACAAGCATTATTTTAGAGGGTGCAAATATACAGCGAAAAGCCCAAAAACCCAACAGGGTTTAACGGTTTATGCACACTATTTCTCACCCCCACACTCAAACTCAAACTCACACTGGCTTTTGTTCCCCTTGAAGTGCGCCCAGGCGTCCTGCGCTAGGAACATGATGCAGAGAGAATCTGCACGGCTTGAAATGACAATAAGTTATGCCTGCAAAGTAGATTCCGGCTGGAGGTTCACCATGGTATCCACCCAGTATTGAACGGTATTGGCAGATTCGGGGGGTAGTTGCCCCTCAATCCAGTCGGCAAAGGTTTCCATATATACCACTACATCTTCCCGCTGATTTCTCTTAAGCCATCTAAAGCCACCGGGCAGTTTTTCCAGTATGGTACGGTCGGTTAAATATTCCAGGTGATGAATATCAGTAGGGGTTAGGCCTGCTTCCATCAGCTTTTTTACCAGTAAACTCACCGGAGCTTGGGTAATTCCACAATATTCCGCAGCAAGTTCAGTCCATTCACCCGGTGCTGTGTGCGCATAGGTTAAAATTTCCTTTTCACTTAGCCGGGTAATTACTTGTAACAAATGGCCGCAATTACAACTGCCATGATTACCCCAGGCATAGGGTGCTCCGGATTGTATCCGAAGGGCTGTAGCCCGAAGGGCATCTGCTAATTCTCTAGATGGTTTTGCCATACAATCAATTTATCTGTTTATATAACCCCTTATCCGCTAAAATGTTTGCAAATGATTTATTAAGATTCTAACAAAAAGGGATAACCATATTGCGTGGGCGGATCGTAGGTTTCTTTAATGGTTCTTGCACTCAGCCAACGGTATAAATTCAGTTGACTGCCTGCTTTATCATTGGTTCCGGATGCTCGGGCTCCGCCAAAGGGTTGCTGACCTACTACCGCTCCTGTTGGCTTATCATTGATATAAAAATTTCCAGCGCTATCACGCAAAGCACGGGTTGCTTTTTCAATAGCTGCGCGGTCTCTGGCCAATACTGCTCCCGTTAATGCATAGGGAGAAGTACTATCTACCAGCTTCAACACTTTATCAAAATCATTGGCTGGATACACATACAAGGTAAGTACCGGACCAAAAATTTCTTCGCACATGGTGAGTGATTTAGGGTCGCGGGTTTCAATAAGCGTAGGGGCGATAAAATAGCCATTTTTCTTGCTATAGGTTCCACCCGCCAATATTGTATTCTTCTTATTTCTGCTTGCTCGCTTGATATATCCGGTTATATTATCAAAAGATTTTTCATCAATCACCGCATTTACAAAATTGCTGAAGTCTTCTACTGTACCCACTTTCATGCTTTCAATGGCAGCTACCAGTTTGCGTTTGATTTCTGCTGCCAGGTTGCTGGGAATATAAGCGCGAGAAGCTGCTGAACATTTTTGTCCCTGAAATTCAAAAGCACCGCGGGCCAAAGCCGTAACCACAGTATCCGGATCGGCACTGGCATGTGCCAACACAAAATCCTTTCCACCGGTTTCTCCCACAATTCTGGGATAAGAGCGGTAGTTGGGTAAATTTTCTCCAATCGTCTTCCACATATTATTGAATACGCCGGTTGAACCAGTAAAATGGACGCCTGCAAACAAGTTGTGTGAAAAACATTCCTTTCCTAATGTTGGGCCATCCACATACACCAGATTGATAACTCCGGCAGGTAATCCAGCCTCCTGTAAAATGCGCATGAACACCTGCGCTGAGTAAATTTGGGTATTGGCGGGTTTCCAAACTACCACATTGCCACACATTGCAGCAGAAGTAGGTAAATTACCTCCAATCGCCGTAAAATTAAATGGGGTGATGGCCAATACAAATCCCTCCAACGCTCTCCACTCCATTCGATTGTGCATACCCGGAGAAGATACCGGTTGCTGCTGATAAATCTCACTCAGAAAATGTACGTTGAACCGTAAAAAATCAATTAACTCACAGGCACTGTCAATCTCCGCCTGGTAGGCATTTTTACTTTGTCCGAGCATGGTAGCTGCATTCATCTGATAGCGATACTTACCTGCCAATAAATCGGCTGCCTTTAAAAAAATATGTGCCCTTGCTTCCCAACTCATTTCTGACCAGCTGGCTCTTGTCTGCAATGCAGCCTGTATTGCCTGCTGCACATGCTTGGCATCCCCGGCATGAAAATGGCCCAAGGTATGTGCCAATTCATGGGGAGGATGTATGGCTACTTTTTTTCCAGTTCGGATGGCTCTGCCGCCTATATACATGGGAATATCTGCAGTTTTTTTCTTCAATTCGGTCAATGCTTTTTTTAGCGCTGCACGTTCGGGTGTTCCGGGGGCATATGATTTTACGGGCTCATTGGCCGGGAGGGGATATGAAAAAGTACCTATTTGCATATATCTTTTTGCCGCAAAGGTACAATTATTTCATACAGTGATGCGGTTGTGTATAAAGGATGAAAAAGTTGCGTTTGCTAATTAATAATTAAATTGCCCCATGCAAATTATTGTGGCTGATACCCCTTTCCGTAAACAATGCCTGCCTTTTTCAGAAAGCAGGGCAGTGGCGGATTTGCGTATGGGCATCCTTACTATCCGAGAGCGGTGGCAACACATGGCTGGAAAAGAAGTTTTTGTAGCTACCGTTCCCTGGCTTCGTTGTTTATATCCTGCCCTCCCCCCTGGAAATGCTATTTGGATTGATGCTCAGGCATTGGCCGATGATGCCGCAGCTGAAGCTGCACTTTCTTTACTGCCAGGAAATTCATTAACATGGGCCGGCCGAACCTGGGCTTGTTGCACAGATGCTGCCAACCTGCAAGATGTACACAACCTATTCAATGGTAATTATACCTCAGTAGAAAAAGCAGTCACTTATCTATCACATCCCTGGCAAATTATTCAATGGAACCGAGAGTGGATGATAGCCGATTTTATTCGTATTACCGCCCAGCGTTTTTCCGAGCCGATACCAGAAGCTGTTCATTGTGTGAATGCTAAAAACATTTTCATAGAACCCGGAGCGCAAATCATGCATTGTTGGCTGAATGCTTCCGAGGGACCCATCTACATTGGTAAAGATGCTTACATCATGGAAGGAGCTGCCATTCGCGGACCTTTTGCCATGGGTGAAGGTTCCGTTGTAAAAATGCATGCCAGCATTTATGGCGCTACTACACTCGGGCCCGCCTGCACTGCCGGGGGTGAAATTAAAAATGTAGTTATGATGGGCTATTCGAATAAAGCACATCAGGGATACTTGGGAGACTCCGTAATAGGGGAGTGGTGCAATCTGGGTGCCGGCACCACTAACAGCAATGTTAAAAACACAGCCGGCATGGTGAAAGTGTGGGATTTTAACACCGATCAATATATCCCGGTGGCAAATAAATGTGGGGTAATTATGGGGGATTATTGCACAGTGGCTATTAACTCTGCTATCAATACTGGCAGTATGTTTGGTACCTGCTGCAATATTTTTGGCACGGGGTTATTACCTACCATTGTTCCCTCGGGAAGCTGGGGCGTTACAGGCATTCGATATCAACTCAACAAAGCCATTGCATCCATTAGCAACTGGAAACAATTCAAGGGCCATACATTTACAGCCGATGAAATTTCGGTGCTGGAGCATATATTTGCGCACCGATCTTTGTGATTGATTCTTTATTTTCTCTAACCCTACTACCTTATGCGTACACAAATTGCTGCCGCTAACTGGAAAATGAATTTAACGCTTCCCCAAGCCGAAGCATTACTGCAACAATTAATAGAAGCCCCTATTCAGTTACATGAGCATCAGCAGGTGGTACTGGCTGTTCCGGCTCCCTACTTGCATCGCATGGTGCAATTATTAAATGGCAAGCCCGGGTTTCAGGTAGCTGCACAAAATTGTTACGCACAAAAATCCGGCGCCTTTACCGGTGAAACCTCAGTTGAAATGCTGGTGTCTATTGGGGTTACCCATGTGGTAATCGGACACTCCGAAAGAAGAGAATATTTCTTAGAAAGTAATCAACTACTTGCACAAAAAGTTTCAATCGCTTTAGAATATGGATTAACCCCCATCTTCTGCTGTGGCGAACCATTGGCCATTCGCGAAGCCAATACCCAAAACGAATGGGTAGCGAAACAATTACAAGAATCACTCTATCACATGAGTGCCGATCAATTGAAAAAAGTAGTGATTGCCTACGAACCCATCTGGGCCATTGGTACCGGAAAAACAGCCAGCAGCGAGCAAGCACAGGATATCCATGCATTTATCCGTTCGCAACTCTCCCACCAATATGGAGCATCCCTGGCTGCGGAAATACCTGTTTTATATGGGGGTAGTGTAAAAGCTTCCAATGCTGCCGAACTCTTTCATCAAACCGACGTGGATGGGGGATTGGTAGGAGGGGCCTCTTTACAAGCTGTCGAATTCACGGCAATTATTCAGGCTTTGAAGTAACCGATTGCTTACTCTATTTTGTTTTCTATTTCATATCCCGGTAAGGATACCCGCTCGTAATCATTTAACCAGTTTACATGCACAGTTGTTCCCGTTTTTTTGGGATTGGGATGAAACATGGGCTTGAATTTAGCACCATATACCATCTCTTCAAAAGTGTACGAACTTCTGGCAATTACCGTATTGGAAAAACTCTCATCAAAACCTTGCAGAAATACCAAAAACTCTGCACCCCCTGCAGCAAAATCTCCTGGGCTTAGTCCTAGTAAAGGGCTCCCTTCCCGTATCGCATGCACTAGCGTCCAGCTTCCGGATAAAACATTTATTTTAGCAATCTCCAAAGGCAAAGTAAAAAATTTATTTTTCAGGGTACCTGCTTCTTCCAGTTGAATGGCCATGGTAACACTAACTTCTACATTCATCAATATATTTTTGGTATATGGAACCAATCTAATCATCCAAGCAGCCCCTTCCTGATAAGGAGCAATTAGGGCGGGGATACTGAATTTAATGAAAGCTCTGGGACGAGCAAATCTTCCATATAATAATCCGGTTAACAAAGCAAAGCTCATCAATCCCGTTAATGCCTCTAAAGAGGCTATTACGCTTGCTGCAAAGCCAATGGGATTGATTCGTCCGTAACCTACCGTAGTAAAAGTTTGGGCACTAAAGAAAAAAGCTTCCCCAAATTTTTCGCCGGGAGTGGAAGCTACCAATCCTCCTAAGTGTTCTAATCCAATCCATAAGTAGGCACCGGCAAAAACTAAATTGATGAGTACAAAAAACAGTAAAATAAATAAGAGAAAATGAGTGGTTCTTAAAGACAATAAGGAATGATACAAGTTTATTCGCTTCCAAAAAGGGAGTCCGGTATATTCAGTATTGGCAGTTCCATTTTTGTTAAAAAAACGGCCCCCACTCAAAGAGCTGTTGGTGCTGAGTCCGGTTTCAGTATTCTCCTTTCCCTGAACTGCGTTTTTTCTCCGAAGCATATATGGGTTGTCTGTTTTGGTAAAATTAGCGCTTCTTCCCTGTTTTTGCACATGTACAAGGGTCTTTGGATAGTTTCTGGTGAGGAATTCAACATTCCGTCGGGATTTTCCTCCGGTAACCTATCTTTGCAGCCTTATGAAGCATATTAGGAATTTTTGCATCATCGCCCATATCGACCACGGTAAAAGTACATTGGCAGATCGATTGCTAGAACATACCAAAACCATTGGGGAACGTGATATGATGAACCAGGTATTGGATGATATGGACCTGGAGCGGGAAAAGGGGATTACGATTAAGAGTCATGCCATTCAAATCAGTTATCCTTATAAAGGAGAAATCTACACCCTTAATTTAATTGATACCCCCGGGCATGTAGACTTCAGCTACGAAGTGAGCCGCGCACTGGCAGCCTGCGAAGGAGCTTTGTTATTGGTGGATGCTTCACAGGGCATACAGGCCCAAACCATCAGCAACCTGTATTTGGCGATTGAAAATAACCTGGAGATTATTCCGGTTATCAATAAGATCGATATGGATGGGGCTAAAATTCCGGAAGTAACCGATCAGATTCTTGATTTGATTGGCTGCAAGCAGGAGGATATTTTATTAGCCAGTGGAAAAAGTGGTATTGGAATCGAAGAAATTTTGATGGCCATTATTGAGCGCATTCCTGCCCCTACCGGTAGTTATGATGCACCCCTGCAGGCATTGATTTTTGATAGTGTATTCAATAGTTTCCGGGGAATTATCGTGTATTACCGCATTATGAATGGTGTTTTACGGAAGGGTGATAAAATTCGTATGGTGGCTTCCGGACAAGATTATTTTGCCGATGAAGTGGGCGTATTGAAACTTACGATGACGCCCAAAATAGAAATGAAGGCGGGTGATGTGGGCTATATTATTACCGGTATAAAAAATGCCAAAGAAGTTAAAGTGGGCGATACTATTACCCTCGCAAATAATCCGGGTTTAATGATTAACGGATTTGAGGAAGTGAAACCCATGGTTTTCGCAGGTATCTTTCCAGTAAATACCGATGAGTTTGAAGAGTTACGCGATTGCATGGATAAGTTGCAATTGAATGATGCTTCCCTCACGTTTGAACTCGAAACTTCTCAGGCATTGGGCTTTGGATTCCGTTGCGGATTTCTTGGTTTGCTGCACATGGAAATTATTCAGGAGCGGCTGGAGCGTGAGTTTAACCAAACCGTAATCACTACTGTTCCCAACGTTAGCTTTATTGCCTATACTACTCGCGGAGAAAAGATTACGGTAAACAATCCCGTGGAAATGCCCGATCCTGTTAAGATTGATAGAATTGAAGAGCCATTTATCAAAGCCCAAATTATTACGCTACCCGATTATATTGGCAATATCATGACGCTTTGCCTCGGTAAGCGGGGAATGTTAATCAACCAAAGCTATCTTACCCCTACTCGCGTTGAATTGATATTCGAAATGCCGTTAACTGAAATCGTGTTCGACTTTTACGATAAGCTGAAAAGTTCTACCCGCGGATATGCTTCCTTCGATTACTCGCCTATTGGGTTTCGCGATGCAGATATTGTAAAAATGGATATCCTGTTAAATGCCGAAAAAGTAGATGCCCTCAGTGCCTTGATTCATAGAAGCCGTGCACAAGAATTTGGTCGTAAGCTTTGCGAAAAGTTAAAGGAACTATTACCCCGTCAGCAATTTCAAATTGCTATACAGGCTGCTATTGGTGCCAAAGTAATCGCCCGTGAAAATATCAGCGCCATGCGCAAAGATGTAACGGCCAAATGTTACGGAGGTGATATCAGTCGTAAACGAAAACTGCTCGAAAAACAGAAAGAGGGTAAGCGGCGTATGCGCCAGATTGGTAATGTAGAAATTCCACAAGAAGCTTTCCTGGCGGTACTTAAGTTAGACTAATTTTTCGCAGAATTAATTATTACCCGAGCCCGATTTCTTCTTTTTGGGAATCGGTAATCCTACAGGCGTATTGCCCGGTGCAGGATTTTCTTTGGGTGGATTGATTTGCGGATTGGGATCCAGCGCTTCCACTACCGGAATATGCACCCATTTACCTTGCATCCATTTGAATCCTTCATAACTGCCCTCCGGAACCAGGGTATAATGAGCAGCAGGTACGCCGTTTTCACTTATCAGATGAGCAAAAGTGATAAGTTGAAGTTCCTCATCAAAATTCATTCTTGCATTAGCCCCTTTTTTATATTCTAGATAGAACCGTTGGGTAGGCACTGGAGGTTTCATATCATCAGGCCTATATTGAAAATAATCTCCACCAAATTGAGGCTGCCCTTGTTCGTTAAAAGTGAGTACTTCCATCCACTTGCGGGTGCTGCGGGCATCATTTTCATCATAGCCTAGCAGGGTATAATATTTTTTCCCCTGAAAAGTATTCAACAAAATTTTATAATACACAGCACCAATCCATTGACTGGCATCCCGCACCGAATCGCAGGGCTGTTCGGTAAATGGAGAAACATCAAACAAAGGAGTTAATCGTAAACTTCCATTGGCAGTTTTATATTGGATGGCACCTTTTTGGCGGTAAAATGAAAAGTCTTTCATCAATTGCCAGCTGAAAATACGAAAGGCGCTATCCGGAGCATATACCACCGAAATGGTTCCCAATGAATCAAAAGGATAGCGGAATGAATGGGGTAGTTTGAGTGTTTGTACCAGGGTTCGGGTAAATAAACTATCGGCGCGCAAACGGTCTTGCCATTCCCGAGCTTCCAAGATGTTGGCAGCCTGATTTTTCAATACCAACTCCATCATAGCAGGCGTGGGGGTATTCCCATCAGTTGGGTTTTGGGCTGAAACCGGTAACCAGGTTACACATAGCCCAACTAATAAAACCACTGCTATCCATTGCTTCATCTTACAAAATTAAATACAATTCACCGGCAGCGAATCAACCGGCCATTTTTATCTTTTAATTACCTTTTCGCAAGCCTCAGAAAATTCGAAAAGGCTATTCAGCCGAAGATCAATGCGGCTATCCGGATAAGGGGTTTCGGGATGTGTGGTAGCTACAAACACAGTAAACATACCCGCATTTCTGCCAAACTCCATATCCGACAAACGATTGCCCACAATAACGCTCTTAGAAAAATCAATCGCCGGAAAATCTTGTTTCGCCTGAAAAGCCATGCCGGGATTGGGTTTTCGGTTGGGAGAGTCATTGCTCAGGTCGGTACAATAATAAATATGGTCTATCCTGCCACCCGTTCTATTCACTTCGGATACTAACAATTGGTGAATGCTGTTCAGATCGTTTTCGCTCATCAATCCCCGGCCAACCCCTTTTTGGTTCGTAACAATTACAATGCGCGGAAAAATTTTCGATAAAGTGGCTAGAGCAGCTAGGGTATCTTCATACATCCGAAATTCATCGGCATTGCGGATATAATCATTGTCTTTGTCGTGATTAATTACCCCATCCCTATCTAAAAATAAACTCCACTCACTATTAATTTTATCTAAAGGGATTGCATTCATGCTTTGCTATATTTTGGTAATTCCTGTTGTGCTCGATGATAATCTTCGGGGATGCCAATATCTAAAAAATAGGCGGAAGCTACATAACCATAAAAAGGCAGTCGTTGATGATATGCCTGTAAAAAATCCGTTTCCATCGAAAATTTTTCCGGCCAGGGTATCGATTGAAATGCGGATGTATTCAGTAGATAAATACCTGCATTAATCAATCCTTGTTCCTGCCATTTTTTTTCTTCAAACCCCAATATTCGATGGTTGTTATCGATGGTAACTACCCCATATCGGTCGAACTGCTCCATCGGCACCAAACCCAATGTGCAGGTAGCCTGTTTTTGAAAATGCAATTCGGCTTGTTCCGATAAATTCAAATTACATAGGCTGTCGCCATTCAGTACCCAAACCTCTTCGCCGGTTACTTGTTGTATTGCCAGTTGAATGGCTCCGCCGGTTGCCAGTGGATAAGGCTCTTGCACCAACACATAAGTTTCTGGTGGAAGGGTTGCTTTAATATAGTCGGCGGCTGCTTCTGCGAGATGACCCAATGAAAAAATAAATCTTTCAATCCCTTGTTGTTGTAAATACGTAATCAGGTAATGCAGGAAAGGCTTTCCATCAACCGGTGCCATGCATTTGGGCAAGTCGGCCACGGCTGATTTCAATCGGGTACCCAATCCTCCGGCTAATACTATGGCCTCTTTCACGCGCATTATCCGAAAATATTTTTTTCTACCAGCTCGCAAATGATGTGACCGATTAAAATATGACTTTCCTGAATGCGTGGTGTTGTATTGGAAGGAACTTCAATCAGGTAATTGCTGATCGCTTTCATTTTACCTCCCCCGGCGCCCGTCATGCCAATGGTAATTACGCCCATGCTGTTCGCCATTTCAAAGGCCTTTAGAATATTGCCTGAATTGCCCGAAGTGCTGAGTCCGATTAATACATCGCCTTTGCGAGCAATCCCTTCTATTAATCTCGAATAGATAACATCATAACTATAGTCGTTGGCAACGGCTGTAAGATAGCTGGTATTGCAATGCAGGGCTTCTGAGGGCAGGGCTTTGCGGTCTTTATAAAATCTACCGGAAAATTCAGCGGCTAAATGTTGTGCATCGGCAGCACTGCCTCCATTTCCACAGAAATATACGGCACCTCCGTTTTGGAAAGTATTGGTAATGATTTGTATTACTTCTTCCAGTATGGGGGCCATTACACCATCGCTGATGATTTGCTCTTTTACGGAGATGGATGCTTTAATTAAGTTGTTGATGGTGTTCTGAACTTGCATAGGGTTGTTTTATTGATTTGCTCCATTTATTTTCCAATAGATAATAGGGCTTCTACCATTTTTTTCCAGTTGTATAATTTTTTTTCTTCCTGCATATAGGGAATAAAA
>CAIUKP010000324.1 GCA_903899675.1 uncultured Bacteroidota bacterium
CACCGCTGAATGCCACCTGGTTGATATACTTATCTACTTCTTCGGCAGTCATACCCACCCCTTTATCGGTAATCGTGAGGGTTTTAGCAGCCGCATCCAGTGTTACCTCTATACGCAATTCACCTACCTCTGCGGCGGTTTCCCCCAGGGAAGCTAGGGTAGTTAATTTTTGAGAGGCATCCACCCCATTGCTCACTAATTCACGAAGAAAAATTTCATGGTCGCTGTAGAGGAACTTTTTAATGATCGGAAATATATTTTCCGTTTGAACGCGAATTTGTCCTTTTTGCATAATACACGGTTTCCCCCCACGCATCAAAAGCAGTACCAATTGAGGGTAGGCTGACAGGATGGCAAATTTCGTCGGTTAGATATGCCGAGATTGCGTAAAATGACGGATTTTTTCGGCTAACTAATTAGCAACTATAGAAATCCGATCAATTTGAAAAGTGGTCGTTTGCCGATTCCTACCAGTATCAACTCCCTCGTATTTAAAAGCGATATGGCAGTTTCCCTTATAGCCGCTTAAAGAGATGGATCCCGAATTTTTCCAACCTGCAGAAACAGCCCCCGTTGTACCATTGGCGATTGATGCGGGTAACAAGGTCCACTTTGATTTAGAAGGGTTATTGGTGCCATCATAATTGGTAGAAACATACACTTTCAGGCTGGCGCCATTATCAAATCCGTCGCGGGTATCAAAACTCAGCCGGGCGCCCGAAGTACCGGTTAGGTTAACAGGTGCACTGATTAACCACGAAGCTACCCGGGGCTGGCCACAGGCAAATGCTTCGATAGATGCATATCGCTCATTAAAAGCTGATTTTATAAAGAAGGATTGTCCGCCCATTTCTGCAATGTTTTTCCAGCCCGCAATCGATAAAACGGCAGCGGGTTTTTGCAAGTCAAAATCTTCCCAAAGCAGGGTTTTATAGCCACTACCCGTGCACCGCAATCCATCCATTGCTACATCCGAAGTATCTCGCATCACCAACTGCTTTTCCCAACCAAAGACCGTGTAAATACCTGTAATTTTTCCATTCCCCCTAGGTGTTTTTGCGGAGGCAAATTTGGCAAAGCCACTGGTTCGAACATACATCGATCCCGAATTACAGGATCTGATCACATGATTTACGGCCGCTTGATTATTGGCATCCGCCCAGGCCTTTCCGGTATCGGAAGGAATCAATTCAACCTCCGGAATGGTTAGTAAACAATTTTGAAAGCTGTCACTCAATTGGCTGATATTTACTTCCCGCGGCTTTACCCATTGATTGGGAAGCCCAGGCACAAGCACTTGCTGAAAAAGGGGCACAGGAATCGGCAGCAGTCGGGGATATAGAGAGTCTGAACGGTCAACCCCTGCGCCTAACTGCAATAGTCCCCCATAATCGCCCAGCCAACAACCCTTTAATCGCACAAACACCTGTAATCCTTCGGGATAGGTAAGATGCAAGGCAGTTGCATCTAGGCGAATAGACAGGCCCGCAGTGGAATCTTGTATCACGATGGTTTTATAAAAGTTATCTGTGCGATCATTCGCTACTACCACGCCAGCAACCACCCAATCGTCTACAATTTTTTCTACATTCCCCGGAAAATGTAGTTTACGAATTTCACGAAGGTTGGTGTTGGCTGAAAGGGAAGCCGGAATAGATAATGCCGGTTGGTCCCACTGAGGTCTACATGCTTGCAAACATACCATCCATAAAAAACAACAAAAGGTTTTTGAACTCATCAGAAAGAAATTTGAAAGGAACTAGTAAAATAACTGCCCGGTGAAAAAAAGTATTTATTTGGAAAACGTATTTTTCCATCGTCATTCACATCCCATCTAGCCTGTTCAAATCCTCCTGCAATAAAATACTGAGTAGGAAAATTTCTAGCAGATAAAAAGATGCGAATAACCGGAGTCTTTTGTGGGTGAAATTTTGTGAGTCGAAAACTATACCCAAACAACGCATGTATGCTCAATACGTCCGGTAGTTTTTCTTGTTCCATCCATGCCTGAGCCAATGGATCGGTGGGGTTGATGCCAGCCAATGCGGAACGGGTTCTTCGTAAATAATTAAGACTTACCCAATGATTGCTCAACTGATTGATACTAACCGAAGCCATCCACCCTTCCGCGGTTTGATAACGCAAGCCAATATGAAGCGCCTGCTGAGGCGTACCTCCCAGGCGGTATCCATTTATCCATAAGGGCTCCGAAGAAAGCAAAGATTCCGTATTATCCGCATATAATTTTCCGGAGGGCTGGCCTCGATATAGCAGTTGATAAAAACAGGCAGCCCAGTCTACATTCCAATCTACATTCCATTGTACAGAACCCGACCATTCTACTCCTCGTTGAAGAAAGCCCAACCCACTTACCACATGATTTACCAATGAGGCGGCAGCGTCGTTATAAAAACTTTGAATTTCCTGTGCCTGATTTGTTTGGGTAGAAAATAAACTGAGTCTACTACTCATGCTGGGAGAACGAAAAACCCAGCCTGCCTCGATGTGGAATGTTTTTTCTGAACTGATATCGTTGCGAGTAAAATCACTGTAGCGGGGATGAACAAAAATAGCTGCCGCCAAAGGCCCCCTCGACTGAACAGCTGCTTGAGCAAATAGAAAGTGATTGCCATTTAATTTTCTTGTAATACCTCCTTTAGCTAAATAAGTCTGGGTTGTAATGGGCAAAGAATTGCCAAACGAATTCAGAGGGAACAAACCATTAGCCACATATCCTTTTCGCATCAACCGATCAACCCCCCATCTGCCGGCAATAAACCAATCCACTCTCTTCGAGTTCTGTTGCCACTGACACCAAAACTCGGTATGGGTTTGTCGGAATCCATAGTCGTAGCCAAAGTAATCGCCTTTAAAAATAGTTGGGTTGGGTTCTGCAATATTGTATTGATTTGCCAAAACATTATCCTGCAATTGCTCATCTGCAAATCCATTTATATTAAGATAATAATCGCCCCCTAACAAGTCCACTACTTTTTTTCGGTAACGGTTCTCCGCTAGTTGCCAACTGGCACCCGCAGAAAAATCAACTACTTTTCTCACCAGCGTATGGTAATAATAATTCAGGGAAATGAGTCGGGTATGGGTTCTTCGCTCTTCTACAATATATCGGCTCCGGTATCCCGAATTCACCAAACCGGCTGGCAGATTTGCAGCAATCCCATTATCCCGACTTTGCAGGTTAGTAGCATACAATTGTTGCCAGTTTATTTGCAGCTGTTCGGGATTTTGTTGAAATAAGTCGGTTACCCTTTGCTGCAATAAAGAATCAGTAGAATAAGAGGGCATGTAGCGATAATAATCTGGCCTTGGATCAGCAACCTGGTACCAGTCTAATCCCTGATCTCCCTGATATCCGCTAATGGCAGCCAGCGACCATTTGCGCACGGTATGTTGATTAGCGGAATATTCATGGGTAATAAATAAAGCCGGAAACTGATAGGTTCGGGTGGCAGCAAAGCGGATTTGATTATCCTGAAATCCCCAATTGGAATTATAGCGGAAGTTTCCACTGAGATGAAAGAGTTCGCGTGTAATGGGCGACTGTTTGCTGATTACCTGTGGAGCAAAACAAAACATAGCATACAAGCGCTGGCTGTTCCGATATTTTTTTTCTGTTGCAATCCATCCAGAAAAGGAGGTGAGCATTCCCGGATAGGCATTCGTTGCTTTATTAGTTGCATATTGAAAATAGGTGCTCCATGCCCATCCCTTTACCGGCATCCCGGAAGAGTGCGCCAAATTAAAACGGAGCGTTTGCCGATTATCGGCGTACCCTACTGATATCGCTGTCTGTTGCTGACTGAGCGAGTTAGTTCCATCAAACATCCGGCTTCCTGCCAGATTGCCCAGCGAATACTCAACGGGTGCTATCCCTAGGGCTGATTGAGACATTCGAATCTGGCTATTCATCCCGTTCATAATATACCAGGGTACCTGCCCGGTAATCGGAAACCCAATCAATGCCCCATTGATTCGATGTTCTGCCCGCTCCCGAATATACCCTCTCCACGAAAAGCGAGCTGCCCCCCAGTCGTACATCGCTGTTGTGATTAAAGGATCTCTGGCGGATTGTAATAAGGAGGGATAATACATTTCATCCGATGCTTCTTCTGTATCATGTTGCAAGCTTGAAACCGGAGTATTTTCTACTTCAGCCGGAGCTGGCAATGGTAATTGTAAAGAATCAACTGCTCGAACAGGGAGTGTCTTTTTCGATGGCAGTTGGGCCGATATAATAATCGGTGCAAGTAACCCTATCCAGCTAAATTTTTTCAGCATACAACTCAGAAAATAGTTGCAACAAAAATATTTCGGCAACTAGGGATTGGGTAGCGTATTTATATCATTTGCGGAAAATACGTAACGATGAAAAAAAATTAGCGGCCAACTTTATACTACTGATGCACATCCTTTTCATTTTCCTACTCCTGTTGTTTACAGGGAACCATTGGCCAACTGCAAAACGATTGGCTGCACCCGGCAAAATGCCAACGCGCAGGGTGGTAGCTTTTTACAACCTAGAAAATTTATACGATACCTTGGATGATCCATTAACGAACGACGACGATTTTACGCCGGCAAGCAGTAAGCAATATGGCCGAACAATACTTAATCACAAGTTGCAAAATCTGGCAACCGTAATCAGCGAACTGGGTCCGCAAGAATACCCACAGGCCCCGGATATACTGGGGGTTACTGAAATAGAAAACCGCAAAGTATTGGAATTACTGTGCGCACATCCTTTGCTTAGAGCGCAGCATTACCGGATTGTCCATTTTGATTCGCCCGACCCGCGCGGCATAGACGTGGCCTTATTATACAAACCCGATGCCCTATCTGTGATTGCTGCCAAACCCATCCGCGTGCTACTTCCCGGTGGAAGTAAAGAAGCCCGATTTACCCGCGATATATTATATGTAAAAGCAACTATGGAAACTGATACCCTGCATTTGCTGGTAAATCACTGGCCTAGCCGAAGAGGGGGAGAAATTAGGAGTAGGCCTGCCAGAGTAGCTGCAGCAGCCACCTGCCGACGTATCATGGATTCCATTTTTGCCTATGATGGGGGAGCCAAAATTATACTGATGGGAGATTTAAACGACGACCCCACTAGTAAAAGTATTACCCAAGTACTTGGTGCAACCGGATACCGGGAACAAATGCGGGCGACCGCATTGTTTAACCCGTGGGAGATGCCTTTTCGAAGGGGAATCGGCACCCTTGCCAATCGTGACCATTGGTCGCTTTTCGATCAGATAATGATCTCTAGGGGCCTGCTACTTGCTTCCGAAAAGGGATGGCATTTTGCTAACTCGAGCATTTATCGGCAACCCTTTATGGTAGAAAATCGGGGAAGGTATCGGGGATATCCCATGCGCACCTGGGATGGGAACCGGTATCGGGGGGGATACAGCGACCATTTTCCCACTTTTATTACCCTTCGGAGGGGTAGTTAATGGCCGAAATAGCGCAATTGGGCTGCAAATTGGAACAAAACGCGTTCCACGCTATATTTTTCTAGATAAAAATAGCCCCAGCACCCTAAAAGTCCTTACCTTTGCTGCCCCAAATCTGTTTTGGCAGATTCTCTCGCCTCGGCGGGTGTCCATTGGGATAAACCAAATTAAAAACCTAAAAAACAAGGGAATGAACCATTACGAATTGATGGTGATTTTTACTCCGGTACTTTCTGATGAAGATTACAAAGCTTCACAAAAGAAATATGCCGATCTGGTAGCAGAACTGGGAGGTGCCACTGTGCACAGCAACCCATGGGGATTAAAATCACTCGCTTACCCCATTCAGAAAAAAACAACTGGTATTTACTGGGTGTTTGAATTCACGGCACCAGCTGATGCCAATGAAAAACTGAAAATCCAACTGTTGCGCGACGAAAAAGTTATGCGCCACATGATTACCCGTCTCGATAAATACGCCGTCGAGTACAAC
>CAIUKP010000325.1 GCA_903899675.1 uncultured Bacteroidota bacterium
CCCAGTAACCGCCTGCAGGTGATTCCTCCTTTTTCGTTGTACTGGATTAGCATGTTGTACGATTATACCATGTATCGAAACGATTCCGCGTTCATTGAGCCGTTTCTGATTCCGGCAACGGCCATCTTAGATTGGTATGAAAAGCGAATCGATCAAAAAAAGAATATGTTGGGCCCTATGAAGTGGTGGAATTTTACGGATTGGGATCTCACTTTTCCTTCCGGTACGCCACCCGGAGCTACTGATGGAAATTCCAGTATTGTTACCCTGCAGTATGTATATACCTTAGACCAGGCCGCCGCCTTGTTTACTTATTTTCGGCAAACAGCCTTGGCAGAAAAATATAAAGCTGTTGCCAATCGGCTGCGCAAGTCGGTTTATCAGCTTTGTTTTGATCATACTCGAGGGGTTATGGCCAACACACCCGATAAGAACTCGTATAGTCAACACGCCAGCATCATGGGTGTGCTCACAGGTTCAGTACCTGCTGAAAAATCAGCTAACGTAATGCAAAAAGTGTTATCGGATCAGGGACTCAGTCAGGCAACTTTTTATTATCGATTTTATTTAAACCTGGCTTTGCAGAAGGCCGGCATGGGCGATTTGTATTATAGTCAATTGAAACCCTGGCGGGATATGATTACCAATGGCCTTACCACTTTTGCAGAGAACCCCGATCCAACCCGATCGGATTGTCATGCATGGAGTGCCAGCCCCAATTACGATTTTCTGGCAACCTTATGTGGCGTAAAACCTGCAGCCCCCGGATTCAGGCGGGTAATGATAGAACCTCATTTGGGCGAACTTACGGAGGTGAAGGGCGAGATACCACATCCGGCAGGGGTTATTCGGATGCAATTCAACCGAAAAGGTAGCGAGGGCATTCATGGCAGCATAGAGCTGCCTGCTGGAATAACCGGAACATTTCTTTGGGGAGGAAAAACGCGTCAATTAGTTTCAGGCTCGCAAACTATTGATTGGTAAACACTTACAAACTTGTTGCTTTTTAGAAATTTGACCAAAAAATTCTGTTTAACTTTTTCCCATTTTGACTAACTTTGTACTCAATAAAATAAAATAAATTAATTATGTTTAAAAGATTGCTATTGCTTGCAGTTATCGCATTAGTGGCGGTACAATTGCAGGCACAAACCAACGCTAAAAAAGCACCAAAGCCCCGTTATACTGTTTCCGGAGGTTTATTAGGGGCTTTAAACTTGTCCCAATTTCGGGTTACAGATGGTGGCTATGTAGCCTCTGTTGATTACAAGTACGGTTTAGGTTATGCCGGTGGGGTATGGTTGAATATACCCTTAAATGATGTATTATCTTTCGAACCACAAGCTCAGTATTCTTCATTAAAGTACAGTCTGAAATCTGAATCCGGTATTATAAAGCAATTTGCCGGAACCATTCAGTATCAGTCGTATCCCTTGCTGTTTAAAGTACGTGCAAGTGAAAAACTGGCTATATTGTTCGGGCCACAGCTCGACTTCAACAATGCTTTGAAGAACGACAACAGCCAGCGTTATTTCAAAAGAAATTTCCAGGCTTTCAGCACAGCGGCTACGGTTGGATTGGAATTATTCCCTCATGAGAAAGTGCAGATTTATGCCAGATATTTTGCCGGCTTAAATGATATGAAAGACGGTGCCAATCCAAACCTGGTTCCTCGCTTCTTTAATGAAGGATTCCAGTTCGGATTAAAGTATAAATTATTTGGAAAGAAAATTATGCCTCCTCCTCCGGTTGTGGTAGCTCCTCCGCCTCCACCACCGCCTGCTGATACTGATAAAGATGGTATCATCGATCCGGAAGATAAATGTCCTACCGTTCCAGGGTTGGCTAAATACCAGGGTTGTCCGATCCCAGATACTGATAAAGATGGTATCAATGATGAGCAGGATAAATGTCCTACTGTTACAGGGTTAGCTAAATACCAGGGTTGTCCTATCCCAGATACCGACAAAGATGGTATTAACGATGAAGAAGATAAATGTCCTACTGTTCCAGGTTTAGCTCGTTACCAGGGTTGTCCGATTCCGGATTCTGATGGTGATGGGGTAAATGATGAAGAAGATAAATGTCCTACCGTTGCGGGTGTTGCCAGCAATGGTGGTTGTCCTGATTTGGCTGCTGATTTAAAGGTAGCTGCTAAGAGCATTTACTTTATAACCGGAACCGACAAATTTGCTTATCCTAAATTGGCTCCTCAGAAATTACAGTATGCTTTGGATATGCTGAATAAGTATCCAACCTTGAAAGTGGATATTGAAGGACATACTGATAATACAGGATCTGCCAAAGTAAATAAGGCACTGTCTCAGAAGCGTGCTAATGCAATCATGAAGTACTTTACCAGTAAAGGAATTGCAGCAGATCGTATGACTTCTATTGGTTACGGAAGTGAAAAGCCAGTAGCTGATAATAAAACTGCTAAGGGCAGACAAGATAATCGTCGCGTAGAAATGTTACCTCGTTGGAATTAGTCCAATAGTAACATAAAATAATCCCAGCAAGGGTCACTGAAAAGTGGCCCTTGCTCGTTATGGGAGGCGCAACTTTTGGAAAGTTCAGAACTTTCCAAAAGCCCATATTAAGATAAAACCTCATTTTAGCTTGTATTTGCTTTACTTAAACCGCTTTCCAAGCATGAAGCCATATGAAAGCTGGAAATACTTTCACACAAAGTATTCCGATCCGCCCAAGTGGGAGTCGACTATGCGTTTCGGAGTACAATACACTATCGGTTAGATCAATTCATTGCTACATCATAAACTCAAGTCAATCTCTTCTA
>CAIUKP010000326.1 GCA_903899675.1 uncultured Bacteroidota bacterium
ATTTGATGATGAAAATAGGGTAGGTTTTATAGGTAGCTATGGCAATAGGTGGGCAAACATAGCATTTGGGGAATGTGATTTGTTAATAGTGCTGGGGGCACGTTTAGACATTAGACAAACGGGAGCGGATACAAAATTCATTGAAAATAGAACTATTTATCAGGTTGACTGTGAACCGGCAGAAATTAATAACAGGGTTAAGGGATGTGTTGCTATAGAAAGTGATTTGTCAGATTTTTTTAAACAATTCAAGCGTAATTCTGAAAATTATAAATTTGAGTCTCCTCTTGAATGGATTGCTTGTATTTCTGATTTAAAACAAAAATGGCCTGATATTAATGAACTAAAACCCGAAGGAATAAATCCAAATGTATTTATGCATGTGCTGTCTAAAAACTCTAGACTAGCCAAAGCATACATAGCAGATGTGGGAAGTCATCAAATGTGGGCAGCACAATCCTTAGAATTACATAAGGGTCAACATTTTCTAACTTCAGGTGGGATGGGTGCAATGGGGTTTTCTTTGCCTGCAGGAATCGGAGCATCAATAGCACTCTATAAACAACCCGTGGTTGTATTGGTGGGGGACGGATGTATGCAATTAAATATTCAAGAATTGCAAACAGTGGTAAGAAATAATCTTCCAGTGAAAATGATTGTTTTAAATAATAAAAGTTTAGGAATGATTCGACAGTTTCAAGATAGTTATTTTGAATCACGTTACCAATCTACCTATTGGGGATATAGTGCACCAGATTTTGCAAAAGTTGCTACGGCTTATGGAATAGAGTCTAATACAATTGAATCAACAGATGAAATGGAAGAGGCTATTAAATGGTTATGGACTGATGAGAATGCTTACAAACCGCAATTATTGCAAGTTATGATAGCACCTCATACAAATACCTATCCCAAAATTGCTTTTGGAAGACCCATTACCGAAATGGAACCATTTGTACAACCCATTGCGATGGAATCCACTTAAATTTTATTGTAAATACGTTTAAAAAATAGCATGTTACGAAACATTATAGACGATACACTTCTAACTAGTTTAAAAGATATAGCCAAGAAAAAAGTAACACAAGTAATTGTTGCAGGCGAAAATTACATACCCGTTACAGGAAAAGTATTAGATGAAGCAGATATTTTGATGGGAGTGGATGCCGCCTTAGATGGTTGGCTTACAGCCGGTCGGTTTGCTGATGAATTTGAAAGAGAAATAGCCAGATACCTTGGTTCCAGGTTTTCTTTGCTGGTAAATTCAGGATCCTCTGCCAACTTACTTGCTTTTTATACACTTACCTCTCCTAAATTGGGCGAAAGAGCCATTAAACCCGGAGACGAAATTATTACTGTAGCTGCGGGGTTCCCCACTACCATCAATCCAATGATTCAGTTTGGATGTATTCCTGTTTTATTAGACATCGATATACCTTCTTATAATATACAGGCAGAAGAAATTGAAGCAGCTATTACGCCTAAAACCAAGGCCATTATGATTGCCCATACATTGGGTAATCCATTTAACCTAGATATCGTTGTGGCCATTGCTAAAAAATATAATCTTTGGCTGATTGAAGATGATTGTGATTCACTAGGCGCTACTTATCGGGATAAAAAAACCGGAACCTTTGGAGATTTGTCTACACTGTCATTTTACCCGGCTCATCATATTACCATGGGGGAGGGAGGAGCTGTATTGATTAATAATGCCAGCTTAAAAAAAATCTCCGAAAGCTTCAGAGACTGGGGTCGAGATTGTTGGTGTGCCCCCGGAAAAGATAATACCTGCGGTGAACGATTTTGCCAAAAGCTAGGTGATTTACCAGAAGGCTACGACCATAAGTATACCTATTCTCATATTGGTTTCAATTTAAAGGCAACTGATATGCAGGCAGCAATTGGGCTAAGTCAATTAAATAAGGCAGACCAATTTATTGCTAAAAGAAGGGAAAATCATCAAATCTTATATTCACTTTTTAAACCATTGGAAGAATATTTTATTTTACCCGAAGCCACTATTCATTCTAATCCAAGTTGGTTTGGTTTTTTGTTAACCATACGGGATGCTTCAACACTCAATCGAAATCATTTAGTGGAATATTTAGAGTCAAGAAAAATTGGAACAAGGTTATTATTCGGGGGAAATCTTACGAAGCAACCAGCTTATAAAAATACTTCCTATCGAATTCATTCTACGCTTACTAATACTGACAAGGTAATGAATGATTCATTCTGGTTAGGGGTTTGGCCTGGTTTAGATGAAAGGCATTTTACTTATATTGTAGCAGTTATTAACGAATATATAAAACTTCAACTTGCAGCGAAATAAAACTATTTCGGTTTATTAAAAAAATCGGAGGATTAAATAAATTGTAGTAATATGGTTTTACAAATTAGTAGTGCATTACTAATTGATTTTATAATATGATATTTTTTTTG
>CAIUKP010000327.1 GCA_903899675.1 uncultured Bacteroidota bacterium
GAGGGATTAACTGAATTTTTGCCTATTTCTTCTACCGGCCATATGATTATTACCAGTTCATTGCTGGGCATCGCCCAAGATGAATTTACCAAGTTGTTTGAAATATGTATTCAGTTGGGAGCTATTCTTTCGGTGGTTGTTTTATATCGTAATAAATTTTTTCCGCTCAATAAATTTGATTTTTATCTCAAATTGATTATTGCAGTAATTCCGGCATTGGTATTAGGATTTATTTTTTCTAAAAAGATAGATGCACTGCTGGAAAGTCCGCTTACCGTTGCCATTACCATGCTAATCGGAGGAGTTATTCTTTTATTTATAGATAAGCTTTTCAACAGTACCCATCCTATTACCGAAGAAAAGGATATCAGTTACCGGAGAGCTTTTATTACCGGCGTTTGGCAATGCTTGGCCATGGTACCCGGAACCAGCCGGAGTGCTGCCAGCATTATTGGAGGTATGCAGCAGCAAATGACCAGAAATCTGGCAGCTGAATTTTCCTTCTTTCTTGCAGTTCCTACGATGGCCGCTGCCACGGGATATAAATTATTAAAGGCTTGGAAAGAAAATCCGGCGTTATTAACCGACACTCATAATCTACAATTATTGCTGGTAGGAAATATCGTTGCCTTTGTGGTGGCGATGATAGCCATCAAATTTTTTATCGGTTTTTTACAAAAACATGGATTCCGCCTCTTCGGCTGGTATCGGGTGATTGTAGGGGCCGTTTTGCTCGTACTGGTATTATTTCATTATATTTAAAAATCAGTTGGGTTGGTTGCCCCTTTACTGCGATGGTATCTGCAGGCAGCCTTCCTATTTTTAAATTAGGATGAACTATGCAAACAGCTTCTAAGAAAGTAATCAATGGCTGGGCTATGTACGACTGGGCCAATAGCGTGTACAACCTGGTAATTACTTCCACTATTTTTCCTGCATATTTTGAAAGCATTACCGGCGATGGAAATGAAAATACACCGGTGGATACCGTTCGGCTATTTGGCCGCGAATACGTTAACACCTCCCTGTACAACTATGCACTGGCAGTAGCTTTTATAGTGGTAGCCATTTTATCGCCCGTACTTTCTTCTATTGCAGATTCCAGGGGGAATAAACGAAAGTTTCTCCGCTTTTTCTGTACCCTAGGAAGTATCGGATGCAGTGCTTTATTCTTTTACGATAGCAGCAACCTGGCATTTGGATTAGCTTGTATGATAATTGCCTGCATCGGATTTTGGAGCAGCTTTGTGTTTTACAACTCTTACCTGCCCGAAATTGCAGCACCAGAAGACAGAGACCGCGTGAGTGCCCGAGGTTATATGATGGGCTATATTGGCAGCGTACTTTTGCAAATCGTCTGCTTTGTGCTGGTGCTTCAATCTAAATTATTTGGCATGACTCCCGGAGAGGGTTCTCAATGGTCGTTTCTGCTGGTAGGTGTTTGGTGGTGGGGATTTGGACAGATGGCCATAAATCGTTTACCCAAAAGCCAGCCCCTAGTTGATGTAGAACATACGCAAGTTTTAAGCGGAGGTTATCGGGAACTAAAAAAAGTATGGCAGCAACTCACCTACTTACCTGTGCTAAAAAAATTCTTGCTGTCTTTTTTCTTTTACAATATGGGTGTTCAAACAATTATGCTGGCGGCAACCCTCTATGGAAAGAGTGAGCTGAATATTCCAACTACTAACCTGATAGTTGCTATATTAATTATTCAGCTCGTGGCCATACCGGGTGCTTTTTTACTCGCCCGTCTTTCTAAAAAAATAGGCAACATAAACACTTTGATGCTTACCGTGCTGTTTTGGATTGGCCTATGTTGTTTTGGATATACAATTCCGAAGAATGGCATCAATCAATTTTATATACTGGCCGTACTGGTTGGATTTGTAATGGGAGGCATCCAATCGCTTAGCAGAAGTACTTATTCGAAACTAATGCCTGAAACCAAAGACACCACTTCATTTTTCAGCTTTTATGATGTAACGGAAAAAATTGCCATCATCATTGGTATGTTCGGTTTTGGCATTATCACCGAACAAACAGGTTCACAAAGAAATTCGGTACTTATTGTAATGAGCTTTTTTATATTAGGATTACTGCTGCTGTACTTCACTCGCCAGGCGCAAAAAAAAGAGGAGAAACTAGTTAACGGATGAAACTAAGTACCATAGATACCGGAAATTTTAAGTTAGATGGTGGAGCCATGTTTGGGGTAATCCCCAAAGTAATGTGGCAGCAACTGAATCCGGCAGACGAGCATAATTTAGTAAGCTGGGCATTAAGATGTTTATTAGTGGAGGAAGGTGATCGAAAAATTTTGATAGATACAGGTGTTGGAAATAAGCAGGATGAGAAATTTTTTTCGCACTACTATCTGCATGGTCCCGAAACATTGGCATCCTCACTGGCGGCAAAGGGTATTGCACCCGAAGCTATTACCGATGTAATTCATACCCACTTACATTTTGATCATTGCGGGGGAAGTGTGATTAGAAAAGACAATCAGCTGGTACCTGCTTTTCCCAATGCAAAATACTGGACCAACCCCCAGCACTGGCAATGGGCCATTGAGCCAAATGAAAGGGAAAGAGCTTCCTTTTTAAAGGAAAACCTATTGCCGCTGCAAACAGCCGGACAATTATTTTTTTTAGATGTGCCTGAGCCAGATATGCATCCAATAGGTCGGCTCGCATCCATTCCCTTTTCGCAGCATATTAGTTTGCGAATCGTACACGGGCATACCAGGGCTATGATGTTGCCTCAAATAAAAATCGGCAATCAAACCGTTGTGTATATGGCCGATCTGATCCCATCCCTACACCATATCGGATTACCCTATATTATGGCCTACGATTTATTTCCCTATACTACCCTGCAAGAAAAAAAATGTTTTTTACAGGAAGCAGTGGAAGAAAATTACTGGCTGTTTTTTGAACATGATATAAATACAGAATGCTGCAATTTGCAACTCACAGAAAAGGGCATCCGTAAAAACCAAACCGGCAAACTGATTGAATGCCTAAATGGTTGATTAATTTCGTGTCGAAATAAGGGAGGTGAGTGGATATCTAAGATTGCTGTATCCCATCATATCGGCTTTTATACTTCCTACCACTATCGGGCTTTCTACTCTCAAAGGGATGTGATTCGCATCATCACTTACCCAAACCGTCATTTTTTCGCCGCCTTCAAATAAAGTACCCTTTACCAACAAGGGTTTAAACTTAATGGCATTGAAAGTGCCATACCGTGTTTTAATAACTTCTTTCCCCTGGTATTTAATATAGAGATTAAACACTTCATTGTCTAAGAACATCGAAAAAGGAATCTTGTCATCTATCTGATATTTATTGAAATTGATATTACGTGCGTAATAAATAGCGCTCAGCACATCCTGAACACAATTGGGTATTGAATAAGTTTTTTCGGTAGTGGTGGCTAAGTGTGCCTGGTGGTTGAATGTGATGTTTTCGTATTTCTTAAAACTACCTTCCTCAATATTTCTGATAAACTGTTTGGGCTGAAGGGTAGCTGTATCTACGATAGACTCATATCGGTCGCGTACTTTAAAAATCCAATCGTACCCCGAATTACTGCTCCCACTGCCTACAAACTGATACGCAGGTTTTTGTTGGTGGGTGATAGATTTAACGGAAAACTGTGCATTTCCTGCATGCACATAGATGCCAATTACGGTATAGTAAACCTGAAAATCAACCTGTTCGCCATCTCGGAAAGAAAAGTTGCGTATCCCCCCGCAAAATTCATCGCCTTGCGGAGAAAAGGCCGCTGCAACTACAAAGAATAATATAAGTATACATTTTTTCATAAAGCTCACCGCTTTTTTTTGGTGAAGATGCGTATACCCAACACCAGCAAACTTCCTGCCAATGCGGGAATAATCAGGTTAATTACCCAGATACCTGCCGCAGTGGCCATGATGCCTGCATAATTAGCACTTACTAGGGCAAAGAGCCGTAAGCTAATCTGCCCCCGAAAGCCAAGTTCTGCCAGAGCAATGGTTGGAACCAATGCCAACAATAACATCATCAACGAAACCAATGCCGCCCCTGTTAGCCAATTAAGGGTAACACCAAATAATTGAAACAATAATAAATACTGTGCCGTATATATAACGAACCGGAGTGCAGAAAGTAGTAAAATTCTTGTTAAACCTGCAGCGGGTAAAGCAGCCAATTTTTCCAGAAAAAAATCGAATTGCTTCACCCATGGAATCTTTTCCAGCACCCCAACCATGGCTGCCGGATGATAATAGATGAACAAAAGCAGGATGGCTACCCCAGTAATAAAAAATATACCAACCCTTTCAAAAGTAGCCGCATTGGCGCCCGAAAAAAGGGAAATCTCTGGATGAAACCCTACAATAAATAGCAGAGCCAGCCATCCGGCAATAACCGTTACCAGTAACTGACTCATACTGCCCGCCACCGATAATACCGCTCCCCGAATTCGGTTACCTGCTGAAAGAAATAAAGACCTGCCGGCAGATTCTCCCAGCCGATTGATGGTAGAAAAAGCCAGCGCCTGACCTGTAAATACCGCCCGAACCGCTCTTAGGTAGGATATCTTTTCTAGTCCGCTAACCAACAATCGCCATTTATAAGATTCTACCCCCCAATTGAGCAACATCAACCCGCAAACAGAGAGCCAGGTACCGGCATGTTTCCATGAGAATGCTTCCCAAATTACTTCCCTCGAATGTGCCAGATTTTGTTGCTGACGAATTTGCAGGGTTATAGAATATACCAACCAGCAGAAGAGAAGGGGCCCCACTACATAGTTGATAACCTTTTTCGCTTTGGGTGGAAGGGTAAACATATTGATACTGCAAAGAACGAGGTTTCGGGGGAGATATAAAAGCCGGCTGCGAAATTGAAGGTTAGGCTCAGTAAGGGGTAGCAAAAGAAGCCACTAGCTTAGCGTACCATTTACCACTTAACTATACTATTCCAATTAAAAGGAAAACAAATTAAAGCCGTCAACCGGTTAACCACAAGCATAAAGAGTGTATTTTCATGGTACAATGAAACAGGCGAATATTATTTTAGGAATCGATCCGGGGAGTTTACTAATGGGATATGCTTTACTTAAGGTAGATAAAGGGAATCCCCAAGTATTGCTGATGGATGTGCTAAAATTGTCTCATGTAAAAGATATCTATGAACGGTTGCACCTGATTCATGAAAAAGTAGCTGAATTAATCCGACTTTATCATCCCGGATCCTTTGCCATTGAAGCTCCGTTTTTTGGAAAGAATGTTCAAAGTATGCTAAAACTAGGGCGTGCCCAGGGAGTTGCCATTGCCGCCGCCATGCAAGCCGGAATCCCCGTTACCGAATACTCTCCCAAAAAAGTAAAACAATCTATCACCGGTAATGGAAATGCCAATAAAGATCAGGTGTGGAAAATGCTGCAAACTATTTTACAAATTGACGAGCAGCCTCGCTATTACGATGCAACCGATGCCCTGTCGGTAGCCCTTTGTCACCACTACCAAGGAAGCAGCATCCTACAAACAGGAGGCGAAAAGAAATTATCCGGCTGGGAAGATTTTGCCAAACAGCACCCGAATCGGGTTTCAGGAACCAAATAAACAAGCCGCTAAACAGCCATCGCCGCCAAAATCTTTTGCTGAATTTCCTGCAGTTTTCCATGTGTTACCGTAAGCTTATTGCGGTTGAAATTCAGGTCGGAAGGAGTATTTATAGGAAGCAAATGAAGATGTGCATGCGGAACTTCTAAGCCCAAAACTATCATCCCACAACGATTGCAAGGAAATGATTTTTCTATTGCCTGTGCAATCGGCTTGGCAAAAACCAGCATCTCAGCGAGATAGGTATCCCCCAAATCGAAAAACTTATCTACCTCAATTTTCGGCACCACCAACACATGGCCCTCAACCTGCGGATAAATGTCTAGAAACGCAAAAAAATGCTCGCTCTCTGCAATTCGGTAACTGGGAATTGCACCAGAAATAATCTTAGTAAATACAGTCATGTAAATGGTATGAAGAATAAAAGTAAGCCATTCCGATTAAATAGTAATATCATCAATTCGGAATGTTAACATGCCTGTTGGCACCTGAATCTCAGCAATATCACCCCGAACTTTTCCCATCAAACCTTTACCAATAGGAGAACCCGCAGAAATTTTTCCAAGCTTTAGATCGGCCTCTTTCTCTCCTACTATTTGATAGGTGAGTACCTTTTTGTTGGCCATATTGGTAATGGTTACTTTCGTTAAAATAGTAACCTTACTAGTATCAATAGAATTGGTATCTACAATTTTTGCATTGGCAATCATTCCCTCCAATTGCTTGATTTTTGCTTCCAACATACCCTGCGCCTCCTTAGCAGCATCGTACTCGGCATTCTCTTTTAAATCACCTTTCTCTCTGGCCTCTGCAATCGCCCGGGATGAAGCTGGACGATCTACCGATTTCATAAGGTGAAGCTCCTCACGCATTTTATCAAAGGTTTCCTGAGTCACATACATATTCGCGTCTGCCATAGCTTTTCGTTTAGGTAAGGGGAAAAAAATACAACGCCACAGTTACCTGAGACGTTGTAATACACAAAGTTAAAAAATCTTTCTGTTCAAATGTCGTTAAATGTGTTGAAAAATATTAATATATTGTGTTATTATTGAATATGTTACATATTCATTTAATCTGTTTTCTGAAAAATACTTGATCATAACAGGCCCTTATCCCCCTCAAAAGCACCCAATTGATGCAATACAATCAATTTCTTATAAATCTAGTTTACGCAAAATTACCTCCGACATTTTCCGGAATGCTTCCTGACTATAGCCGGCAATATGTGGGGTGATGAGTACCCGTTTATGTTGTAGCAAATATTGCCTGTAGGTGTTTTCTGTTTCGGTATACGTTTCGGGTTGCTCATTCTCTAGCACATCTAAACCGGCAGCGCAAATTTGATGCTCCGCTAGGGCTGCACACAAATCGGGCGTATTCATCAGTGCCCCTCTGGCAGAATTTAAAAAATAGGGTTGCTGAAGTAACGCCCCAAAAAAAGCTGCATCCGCATAATGATAAGTTTCCGCCGTAAGCGGCAGATGTAAACTCACCACCTGTGCAGATTGCTGAATTTGCTCTAACGACGCTTCTTGCACATGGGCATTTGCAAAACCTTGCTTATACTTATCATATGCCAATACATTCACATCAAATGAAGAAAGTAAACGAGCAAAAGCAGCACCAGTATGTCCATATCCTATAATGCCAACCGTTTTACCACTTAACTCCTGGCCTCTTTGCATGTCGCGAATCCATTTACCTTCTTTTACTTCTTCGGCACTCCATTGCATACACTTGAGTAAATTCAGCAACATACCCAACACATGTTCCCCCACCGCACCACAGTTTCCCTCGGCACTGCTTACACAGTTAATTCCCTTCAATGTCGCATACGCTGTATCAATATGCTCCATGCCACTTCCTAACCTGGCAATCCACTTTAATTGAGTGGCAGCATCTAAAACAGTTCGGTCTATTTTGGGTTGGGTAGATATCACCATGCCCGTAAACCGATGCATATGCTGCATCAGCCAATTATTGGTCGGTCGCAACTGATGCTCAACTGTAAAGCCAGCCTTTTCTAATCCCTCCTGTAAACAAGCATGCGCTGGGGCGGTAATTAGTACAATAGGTGCCATATAACTGATCAATTCAATTATTTCATTAAAAAGGTTAGTCGGGCAAAATCTGCTACCGATAATTGTTCGGCTCTTTTATCAAATATCGAATCTTGCAAAACAGAATCGTCAAACAAACTTTTCACCGCATTGCGCAGCATTTTTCTGCGTTGATTGAAGGCTGTTTTCACCAATACCCACAAAGCCCTTTCTGATTTAACGGGTAGTTCCTCCGTTTTACGCTTCAACCGAATTACTCCACTCATAACTTTGGGCGGAGGCTGAAAACACTCCGGACCCACATCAAATAAATACTCCGCTTCGTAATAAGCTTGCACCAGCACACTTAAAATTCCATACACCCTGCTACCGGGAGCAGAAACAATTCTTTCGGCTACCTCTTTCTGAAACATTCCGATCATCACCGGAACAACCTCTTTCCATTCTAGCACCCGAAAAACAATTTGGGTTGAAATATTATACGGGAAATTGCCCATCAAGGTAAATGGTTCACTAAAAGGTAAGGGAAGTTGCAATATATCTCCGAGTAGCAACTTGCCTTCCAAAGCAGGATAGGTTTTCAACAGATACGCCACTTTCTCTTCATCCAGCTCTACCGCTTTAAAATCTACTCCCTCAAGTTTCAGCAAAAAACGGGTAAGTGCTCCGCCACCGGCTCCCACTTCTAGCAGTCGGGGTCCATTGGTTTCTTTCCAAACCTCTACCAATTGCCGGCAAATTGCATCATTTTTTAAAAAGTGCTGGCCCAGCGATTTTTTGAGCGTATACTGCATAGGCAAAAATACAGCATTTACACTGCCGCCTACAACCCGATTCGAGCTGTGAACTCCATTCGGTAATATACTGCGGCAGAATGTGTATTTTTACACTCAAATTACTTCCATGAGCAACGAAACCCTAAAACCAGTAATTGGTTTCACAACCGGCGACCTAAATGGTATTGGCATAGAACTGCTGATAAAAACCCTCTCCGACAGTCGCCTGCTGGATTTTTGTACGCCACTCATTTTTGGCAATAGCAAAGCGCTCAATTTTTATCGCAAAGGGTTGCCCGAACATACCCTGAATTATACCCAACTGAAAGATCTAAGTCGACCCTTTCCCAAACAGGTAAATCTGTTCAATTGCTGGGAAGAGGAAGTGGAAATCCAACCGGGTGAGTTGAATGAAGCCGGCGGAAAATATGCCCTGCTATCCTTACAAACCGCTACCCAGGCATTGAGGGATAAACAAATTCAAATCTTGGTTACCGCTCCCATTCACAAGAAAAATATTTACTCCGAACAGTTTCCTTTTACCGGACATACCCCTTACTTTAAAACCATCTTTCAAGTATCGGATGTATTGATGATGATGGTTTCAGATAACATGCGCATAGGCGTTTTATCGGAACATATTCCTTTACAAGATGCGGCCAAAGCCGTAACCAAAGAAGCCCTTCGCTCGAAACTTTCAATACTAAATCAAAGTCTGCAAAAAGATTTCGGTATTTCCAAACCCCGTATTGCTGTGCTTGGGTTAAATCCACATGCCGGTGATCAGGGCTTAATTGGTAAAGAAGAAGAATCCATCGTGTCACCTGCATTAAAAGAAGCTCGTCAACAGATGATGGTGTTTGGACCCTACGCTGCCGATGGATTTTTTGCCCGTGGCCACTACGAAAGATTCGACGGCATCTTGGCTATGTACCACGATCAGGGATTAATTCCCTTTAAAAGTTTATCCATTGGGGAGGGCGTAAATTATACCGCAGGGTTACCCGTAATCCGCACCAGTCCCGACCACGGTACTGCTTTTGATATTGCCGGAAAAGGAAAAGCCGACCCTAGCTCTATGATGGCAGCCATTTTTGAAGGCATTGAAATTTTTCGCCAACGTATGGGCTATGCAGAAATGCACAGTAACCCGCTGAAAAAAATCAGTGCGCGTATGATTGCTAATTCGGTTGACGAAAGATTTGAAGAAAACGAAAGATAATGCCGACCGACTGGTACGAAATTTCTAATCAGCTGATTCGCATTCGCGTAGCTGCCCGGGGTGCCGAATTAAAAGAATTGTTTCATCTTACACATCAGCTTTCCTATTTATGGAGCGGCGACCCTGCTTTTTGGGGCAAAACCAGTCCTGTATTATTCCCCATCGTAGGCACGCTAAAAAACAATCAATATAGCTGGCAAAATAAAACCTATTCCCTACCCCGGCATGGTTTTGCCAGAGAAAAAAATTTCAAGCTAGTCAGCCAATCAAGTGATACACTCCTTTTTCAATTGCAGGAAGATGCGGAAACCCTGCAAGTGTATCCCTTTCCCTTTCAGCTTTCTATTCGCTATCAGTTAGTTGAAGCAAGCCTGCAGGTTACCTATCTGGTTGAAAATACTGGAATATCTCCCCTGCTTTTTTCTCTGGGTGCACATCCGGCTTTTGCCTTACCAATCGAACCCGCACTTTCTTACACGGATTATTATCTGGAATTTTCTGAATCGGAAAATGCGCCCATCTATCCATTAACGGCTGATGCCCTGATTGCACCGGAACCGAAACCCTTCTTTAATCAAACGCAGCAATTACCCCTTCGTCCTGAACTTTTTTATGGGGATGCTTTGGTGTTTAAGAATTTACAATCGAACAAGATTACCCTGGCCACCCACACTGGAAAAAGAGCCCTCGACTTTCATTTTCCCAACACACCTTATTTTGGTATCTGGAGTGCCCGCAATGCGCAATTTATCTGTTTAGAACCCTGGCAAGGCATTGCCGATCACGCTACTGCTTCTGGAAAATTAGAAGAAAAAGATGGCATTTGTACCTTATTGCCCGGAGCAGAATTTAGTACGAAATGGAGTGTAACACTTCGATAAGGGAAAAATTTCCTGCAATTATTTTTTAAATACTGCATCTGTCAATCCCTGATTAATGGTGTAACTGCTATAATTGATTTCAACCCGCCCCTTTCTGTTTTTTATTTTTTCAGCCTCGGTAAGTGGCTTGGTTTCCTCTTCAAATTCGAGGGTAATGCCTTTGGGTAATTTATAATCTTTGGTGTTGAAACTAAAAATCACTTTATCGGGCAACCCATACTGCTGATAAGCTCCGTACTGCATCGTCATTTCGTAAGTGCCATTTTCGCGGGTAGAAGTAACGGCTTTCAAAACCAGCAGTGTTGCTTCCTGAATATACAAAGTGGTTAAAATCACTTCACTGTTCTCGTTCATGGGCAGCAATTTTACTACGCGGGTTTTTATTCTATCAACTACTGCCTCGCCTGCCGAAAGTGCAACAAAAGAAGTGGTGGCCATCAACGAACTCATATTAATGGAAACGCCGCCTTTGGGCAACAAAGAGATTCCACCTTCTTTTTTAATAGAA
>CAIUKP010000328.1 GCA_903899675.1 uncultured Bacteroidota bacterium
CGATCTAGGAGTAAGAACCGTTTTGTTCAATTATTTATTTGCCAAACAACAGGGCGGTACTTTTATTGTGCGGATAGAAGATACCGATCAGGGTAGATGGGTGCCCGGGGCAGAAGAATATATCCTCGATACCCTCGAATGGTGTGGACTGGAGCCCGATGAAAGTCCCCGAAAAGAAGGCCCCTTTGGACCCTACCGCCAAAGTGAAAGAAAACCCATCTACCGGAAATATGCAGAAGCATTAGTTGCCAATGGCTATGCCTATTATGCATTCGATACCCCGGAAGAACTGGAAGCCATGCGGGAAAAATATAAATCCGATAGCAATCCTTCCCCACAATATAATCAGGCGATCAGGGGTTTCATGAAAAACTCCCTCACCCTTTCACCCGATGAAGTTACTCAACTGCTGGCAACAAAAACCCCACACGTAATTCGTATTAAAATGCCCGAAAACGAAACAGTGCATTTGGTTGACATGATTCGGGGAGATATTTCTTTTGAAACCAATACGGTAGACGATAAGGTTTTATTGAAAGCCGACGAGATGCCCACTTATCACTTGGCAGTAGTGGTAGACGACTACTTAATGAAAATATCACATGCATTCAGAGGAGAAGAATGGCTTCCTTCCGCCCCCGTGCATGTTTTGTTGTGGAAATACCTGGGCTGGGAAACTGCCATGCCCGAATGGGCACACCTACCTTTGATTTTGAAGCCGGATGGACATGGCAAACTCAGCAAAAGAGACGGAGATCGACTAGGGTTTCCGGTATTTGCCATGAACTGGACTGACCCTAAAACCGGAGAAACTGCTCGTGGATTTAAAGAAAATGGGTTCCTTCCGCAAGCCTTTGTAAATATGCTAGCGCTCTTAGGCTGGAATCCCGGAAGCGACCAGGAAATTTTTTCTATAGAAGAGCTACTGCAGGTTTTTAATATCAACCGCGTACACAAAGGCGGAGCAAAATTCGATTATGAAAAAGCCAAATGGTTTAATCATGAGTGGATCAAACGCGTGCCAACCTCTGAATTACTGCCGTATGTAGCAGCGATATTGCAAACAGAAGGAATTACTAACGGCACTTCTCTTCCCCTGGAAACGATTATCAATTTGGTGAAAGAGCGTTGCACACTGTTAACTGATTTTATTCTCCAAACTTCCTTTTTCTTTCAAACACCTGAAACTATCGACGTTGACTCCATCAAACCCAAATGGAATGATGCTAAAAATTTATTTTTTGTTGAGTTGATCCGAAACTGGCAATTAACCAATAACTGGAATACGGATGATCTGCATCATGCCTTTCAAGAACTGGCAGCGGCCAATAATATTAAGCCCGGTGAGTTGATGTTGCCCCTAAGAATTATGCTTGTAGGCGGCAAATTTGGTCCGGGTGTATTTGAAGTAGCCACTTTAATAGGAAAAGATGAATCCATCCACCGCATTCAACGGGCACTTGCTCAACTACCGCATCCGCATCCCTAGTGAACCGTTTAACCTTGTTTCTCCATCATTTCCATTACCGGTTGCCAATCACTTTCAAAGAGAGATGCCAGGTAATTTTTATCCTTTTCTGAAAGCTGAACCAGATGCTCGGTATTACCCGCCACTTGATCGGGTTTTCGAATGCCGGGAATTACCACCGAAATTTCAGGATAACTGAGAATATAACTCAATGTCAGCCCGGTAAGGGTTGTATTGTAATGATTCGCCAGGGGTTGAATCTTTTCTCTTAATATTTGATCAGTTGCAGCCAATAAAGATGGAACCAGCCGATTGCTTCGGTGATCATCTTTTCCAAAAGTTGATTCCGCCGACATTTTACCGGTTAATAAACCAAACTGTAAGGGCATCCTTGCAATAATTCCATATCCCTGTTTGCCAGCCTGTTGAATGATAGGTAATGCGCGTTGATTAATCAAATTAAATACCAACTGAAACCCATCTCCCAATGAAGTTTTTAGAAAAAATTCCGATTCTGGAAATGGATTGAAGGTAATAAGCGAAATACCCCAATATCTTATTTTTCCCTGCTGTTGTAATAACTGCATTGCCTCGATACACTCACCATTTTCTAAATGACTCATTCGCGCCACGTGCAACTGATGAAAATCAATGGCCTCCCGCTTTAGCCTGCGCAAACTTTGTTCACAAGCCTCAATGATATACTTTTTCGAATAATCAATTTCAATGTGTTCATTATCAAGAGTTTTCTGTCCCACTTTCGAGGCCACTACCATATCGGAGCGGTTTCCAATGGTTTCTCCCAGCAAGGTTTCTGCATGGCCCAAACCATAAAAATCTGCAGTATCAAAAAAATTAATGCCGGCATCCATCGCTGTATGTATAGCTAATCTAGACTCCTTGTCATCTGTCTCACCCCATCCGATAGGAATTTTGCCAACAAAGGCAGCGCCACCAATGGCCCAGCAGCCAAAGCCTATTTCACTCACACAAAGCGTTGTTTTTCCAAAATTTCTATATTCCATACTAAACGGTAAAAAGGGTTCCCTGTAAACCTACTTACATTTTTAGTAACTTTACCATCGATTGCTACAATTTATTACACACCTATGAAAAGACCTGTTCGGGTATTGATTGCCAAAGTTGGCCTCGACGGCCACGATCGCGGTGCTAAAATTATTGCGGCTTCACTGCGGGACGCAGGCATGGAGGTTATTTATACCGGACTGCGACAAACTGCCGAAATGGTGGTAAATGCAGCTTTACAAGAAGATGTGGATGCCATCGGAATCAGTATTTTAAGTGGGGCGCACATGACTGTTTTTCCAAAAGTGATTGCAATGATGAAAGAAAAGGGATTGCAGGATGTATTACTCACCGGCGGGGGTATCATTCCGGAAGATGACATGAAAGCGTTGAAAGATTTAGGCGTTGGTAAATTATTTGCACCCGGAACTCCTACCATTGCTATAGCAGATTATATCAAAGAATGGGCTGAAACTAATCGAAATTTTTAATACGTATGAACCCTGTATTGTTAACGAATTTATCCGATGGTATTTACACAATTACCATCAATCGCCCTGATAAACTAAATGCATTAAATCAGGAAGTTCTCCGCTCCCTCAATCAGGAACTGGATACCATTTACGCAGATAACAATATTAAATCGGTGATCATCACTGGCTCCGGCCCCAAAGCTTTTGTGGCCGGCGCCGATATAAGTGAATTCAACCAAATGGATGAAACACAAAGCCGGCAAATGGCGAAAGCCGGTCAGGACTTATTTTTCCGCATAGAAAGGAGTCCAAAACCCATTGTGGCCTGTGTAAATGGTTTTGCTTTGGGCGGTGGTTGCGAATTAGCAATGAGTTGTCATTTTCGCATCGCTTCTCCTAACGCTCAATTCGGGCAGCCAGAAGTGAACTTAGGAATCATCCCCGGTTATGGAGGCACCCAACGGCTGGTTCAATTAATTGGAAAAGGGCGCGCACTGGAATTAATAATGAGTGGAAACCTGATTGATGCCAATACAGCCTTACAATATGGTTTGGTAAATCATATAGTTGCACCTGAAGAACTAATCAATAAGGCAACTACTATCTTAAAAACTATACAAGCTAAGGCACCGATTGCAATAGCACATTGCATCATTTGCGCCAATGCAGTTTTCGACGAAACCCAACATGGGTATGAACAGGAAGTGAATTCTTTTGGTGCCTGCTTTAATACCAGCGACCGGGTAGAGGGCACACAGGCATTTCTAGAAAAAAGAAAGCCAATATTCACAGGCAAATAAGCAACCGGTAATCAAACAGGTTGATATTTCACAAATTCCACTATTCGCAAGACCTAGATATCAGCCTACTATTATTATTAAGGCTTTAAGGGATTATGAAAGAATAAGGCAGCATCCATTACTGTTTTTGGCATACCAAATGGCTGATAACTTACGCTCAAGTCGTTCCCTCCACCACTATCAAAGTATAATAATTTGAAACGGTGATATCCTTTTTCTAAAATACACCTGCCTATCTTTTCTTCCGATCCATGATTGCCATCGTTATTAACGATTTCCTGGTCATCAATTAGTAAAATACTTCCATCATCACTCTTGGTAAAAAACTGATAGCCACCCGTTTTTTCTACTTGGATATACCCCTCGAATGTTAATCCATATTTTTCCTTTCGCAATTTAACCGATACATTCGGAACGGCAGCAATGCCTTTTTGTTTGGGGGATGAAGTAGTAACCACATTCATATCCATAGCATCTGCTTCAAAATATTGAAAGGCCAGTCCGGGCTTGAGAGTGGCAGGCTCTTTAACCGCTTTTAACTGGGTTAATCCACTAACCGAAGCCACGGCAGAATCACCCGGTAATTTATCGGAGGA
>CAIUKP010000329.1 GCA_903899675.1 uncultured Bacteroidota bacterium
AAAGTGCCAAAAAGAAAGTCCCAAAAAATAAAAATCTGACTAAAGTTTTTGTCGATATACTCCGGATTGATCGCATGATGCACCCGATGATGGGCAGGCGTAACAATAATATATTCCAGTATACCCATTTTGCCAATATGCCGGGTATGATACCAGAATTGAGCAAACAGATGAAGGGGAGCCACAATAGCGATTACTTTGCCAGGCACACCTAGCAAGGCAGCTGGTAATAAAAAGATGGTGAAAAGCTTAACGATGGAGGAAATGCTTTGTCGCAACGCACAGGCCAAGTTAAATTCCTCACTGCTGTGATGAACAAGATGCCCATTCCAGAAAAAGTTTATTTTGTGCTGAATACGATGAACACAGTATCCCATAAAGTCGAGCGCAAAAAAGGCGATCACATAAATCCAGATGCTGGGTTGTATATGAATCAGCGCCCAGTGGGTTACCATCCACTCATAAGATAGCAGGCCAATCGTTAAACCCAAAACATCTTTGGTTACATTGGTTAAACCCGAACTCAGGCTCGAAATCATATCCAGATTTCTTACCGTATCGTTGTGGCGATATATACCATACCATTTTTCAAGCAATACCAACACCAAAAACGCAGGCATGGCAATCAATAAAATTTTTCCGTAAGTTTCCATAATTATTCACAAATAACGCTATTGTAAAATTAATCAATATTATTGCATTTTACCCGTTTGTTTAATGGCAACCTCACCTATTTCAACACCATTCAACCTGCCGGCCTGTATTCAATTGCCTGCTTTTTACTGTATCGATGGCCACACCTGTGGTAATCCCGTTCGGGTAGTTGCTGCAGGCGGTCCATCTCTGGAGGGTGCCAATATGAGTGAAAAAAGGCAGCATTTTTTGCGGGAATTCGATTGGATTCGCAAAGGATTGATGTTCGAACCTCGAGGTCATGATATGATGAGTGGAAGCATCCTATACCCCCCTCATAATCCAGAAAATGATGTGTCCGTATTGTTTATTGAAACCAGTGGTTGCCTTCCAATGTGCGGACATGGAACCATTGGTACCGTTACCATAGCCCTCGAGCAAGGATTAATCAAGCCCAAGAATCCTGGGTTTCTTAACCTGGAAACGCCTGCAGGATTGGTAAAAGTTACTTATACCTGTGAAGGTGATAAGGTAGCTTCGGTTAAGTTGGTGAACGTGCCGGCTTTTTTAAGTAACGAGGCACTTACCGTTACCAGTGAAGTTTTGGGATCGTTAACAGTAGATGTAGCCTACGGAGGAAACTTTTATGCCATTATAGATCCGCAACCCAATTTTGTAGGAATAGAAAACTATACGGCTGATCAACTGATTGCCTATAGCAGGCAACTTAGAATTGCCATCAATCAACAGTACTCTTTTGTGCATCCACTGAATGCAACCATACAGGGTTGTTCGCATGTGTTATGGACTGGTAAAGTGCTGCATCCCGATTCAGTTGGCAGAAATGCAGTATTTTATGGCGACAAAGCCATAGATCGATCACCCTGTGGCACCGGAACATCCGCGCGAATGGCGCAATGGTTTGCAAAGGGGAAATTGAAAGCAGGTGATAAATTTGTGCATGAAAGTATCATAGGGTCTACATTTACAGGTACCATCGAAGGAATTACTCAGGTGGGTGATTATATTGCCATCATTCCCGGTATTGAAGGCTGGGCGAAAGTGTACGGACATAATATCATAACCATTCATCCCGATGATGACCCATATGCCTTTGGGTTTCAGGTGATTTGATTAAATTATTTGTAATGCATGTAATTGTAGTAGGAGGGGGAATTATTGGACTAAGCAGTGCCTATTATTTGCAACAGTCCGGACACCAGGTTACCGTAATAGATCAAACCGGATTTTTACCCAATTGTTCCCATGGAAATGCAGGCTATGTTTGTCCCAGCCATTTTATTCCCCTAGCAACCCCAGGAATTGTTAAGCAAGGGCTTCGCTGGATGTTGAATAATAAGAGCCCCTTTTATATTCAGCCCCGATTGAATGCCGAACTAATTAAATGGGGCTGGCATTTTATTCGTTCAGCAAATGCAAAACAGGTAGAAGCTGCTGCTATTCCTTTACGGGATATCGCTTTATTTAGTCAGCTACAATATGAACATTGGAATACACTTCCCGGGTTTAAGTTTGCTTATGAAAAAAAAGGATTACTAGAAATTTTTCAAACCAAAGAAGCCCTGCATCATGCCGAACAAACGGCTGCTGCAGCCAATGCGATAGGCCTAACCGGTACCTGTATCCTTTCCAGTGAACAATTGGCCGCCCGAGAGCCACATATGTCAATCCGGGCCTTGGGAGCACTCTACTTTCCGGGGGATGCGCATCTTTATCCCGCTAAACTGATGGAACAACTCACTCAGCAATTATTGATGAATCAGATTCAATTACATAGTCCAGTTCAGGTAACCGGCTTCAAAACCCAACAAAATAAAATAACAGGTGTTTATACGAACCGAGGTTTATTTTCTGCTGATGCGGTGGTATTGGCAGCTGGATCTTGGAGTTCTGAATTAACCCAGCAGCTGAATCTTTCAATTCCATTGGTTGCGGGAAGAGGGTATTCCATTACCCTAGAGAATAGTCCGTATCATTTTGAACATCCAGCAGTGCTGGTAGAGGGTAGGGTAGCCCTAACCCCCATGGATGGAAATAAATTACGAATCGGGGGAACCATGGAAATTACTTCCACAAAGGCACCCCCTCATTTTAACCGGGTGAAGGGTATTTTGCAATCTGTTCATCAGTTTTTTCCTGATATGAATCTCCCTTTTCCTGCCGAAAATGATATATGGTACGGATACCGGCCTTGCTCTGCAGATGGATTGCCCTATATTGGTAAACCGGCTAAATGGGGCAACCTGGTGGTAGCTACCGGCCATGCGATGGTTGGGCTAAGCCTAGGGGCCGGTACTGGAAAATTAGTATCGGAATTGGTGAACGAGCAGCCAACCAGTGTGGATCTATCTGCCTTCCATCCCGATCGATTTAGCCGATAAACTATCCGCGTTTCGGTTTGTTAAATAGTCGCTGAAAGAAGTTAACCGCTTAATTGTATTTTTGCCATTCTATGCAATCCTCTTTTCAATCAATCCCTTATCAGGATACCGGCTATTTTACCCCCATCGTGGCTGATTACCTGATGGGTAATGAAAAGCTGCAACCCTTTTTGCAACATGCCCCAGACTGGCAAGGATTAGCAGCGGCAATAGCATCCAGAAAGCAATCTCCGGTAAACAGGGCATTATTAGTAGAAGTGCTTACACAACAATATGATTCCCTAAAACTTACACCCCGGTTATCGCAAAACCTTGCATTATTAAAACAAGCGAATACATTTACGGTTACTACTGCCCATCAGCCCAATATATTTACCGGACCGCTTTATTTCATATACAAGTGTATGCATGCTATCCGATTGGCAGAAAGTTTGCATCAGCAATTTCCGGATAATCACTTTGTTCCCGTTTATTACATGGGTTCGGAAGATGCGGATTTAGAAGAGATTGGTCAACTCACCGTTGGCGGAATGAAACGGGTATGGAATACCCCACAAAAAGGGGCCGTTGGCAGGATGAAAGTAGATCAGGCTTTGCTTGATGTTATTACAGAGATGGAAGGGCAAACCGGCGTTCTCCCATTTGGTAAGGAATTATCCGAGGTATGGCGCAGTTGCTTTACAAAGGGAAAGACCATTTCACAGGCCATGTTAGAAATGGTGCACCAATTGATGGGCGACAGAGGTTTGTTAGTGCTGATTCCGGATAATGCCCAACTGAAATCCGTTTTCACTCCCATTGTTTTGAAGGAACTTTTCTCGCAGTTTTCTCATAGTTTGGTGGAAGCTACCAATCAGCAACTAGCCAAACAGTATAAAGTACAGGCTGCCGGACGAAATATTAATCTATTTTATTTAATTGATGATAAAAGAGAGCGAATAGAAATGCAGGGCGACCAATGGGTAGTGCCAGCGTTGCAATTAAGTTTTTCAAAGCAGGAGCTGGAACAAGAATGTAACCTATATCCCGAACGATTCAGCGCCAATGTGATTTTGAGGGGCTTATTTCAAGAAATGATATTGCCGAATGTAGCATTTATCGGCGGCGGAGGAGAGCTTGCCTACTGGCTGGAACTAAAGCAAATTTTTACTGAAGTAAATGTGCCCTTTCCCGTTTTGCTATTGCGTAACTCATTTGTATTCGTCAATAAAATACAGGCTGAAAAATGGTTAGCGACAGGATTTTCATTTCCTACCCTTTTTAAAACAACTGAAAATCTGATTCAACAACTGGCAATGGAAAATGCCGGAGAAACCCTATACCTAACTGTAGAAATAGAAAGGCTTACACAACTTTATCAGCAGATAAACATTCAGGCTTCTGGTATAGATAAGAGTCTATCCGATCATGTGAATGCACTCAAGAATACTGCTATCGAAAAATTGCAGGCACTGGAAAAGAAAATGTTGCGGGCAGAAAAAAGAAAATATGCCGAAAGTGAGTACCGAATTCAACAAATTCGCTCACAAATTTTCCCAAATAATCAGCTACAGGAGCGGGTAGAAAACATGGCGCTTTGGTATGCAAACTGGGGAAAAGAATGGCTGGAAGTAATTTATCAGCATTCTCAGCCGATTGCTGCTGATTTTCGCATTATTATACTTGGCGAAGAATAGCGATTACTTTTCGTCGAATTGATTGGGCCATTTTTCTTGTACGGATTTTACTTTATCCAGTACGGCCGAGCCCAGTGCTTGCTTGTAGGCAGCCATTTGTTTTGCAATAGCCGAATCAGCACTTCCCAGAATTTGAACTGCCAGCAAACCTGCATTTTTGGCTCCATTTAAAGCAACCGTGGCAACCGGAACGCCGGCCGGCATTTGTAAGATGGATAATACCGAATCCCATCCATCAATAGAATTAGACGACTTGATGGGAACTCCAATAACCGGAAGGGTAGTTATAGAAGCAACCATCCCTGGCAAATGAGCTGCCCCTCCTGCACCGGCAATGATTACCTGAATACCCCTGCCTGCAGCCTCGCGGGCATAGTCCATCATCCTTTCCGGCGTACGATGTGCGGAAACAATGGTTAACTCAAAGGGGACTGAAAATTGCTCCAATATCTGAGCTGCTTCTTGCATGATGTTCAGATCGCTGTCGCTTCCCATTATAATTCCTACCCTGGGTGAATTGGTGTTCATAGCGGTGAAATATGGTGCAAGGTACTTATTTTACTTTATTTTAGTTATTCACCCATAAGCCCATGTTTTCTATTCCGGGTATCTTATAGCCAGCAATATTGCGCAAACCAGGCGCTGCTTTGCTATCGGGCAATACAATTTTTATTTCATTGGTAAAGATGGCCGGGAATGTGGCAATTTTTTTTCTGCCAATGGTGGTACCGGTATAAATTTTTAGAAAGCTTCCGCCTATTTTCGCTTCGATGGTAAATGAACGCACTCGTTGCCCATAAGCAATCATTTCTTCTAATACCAATGCATTCAGTTGGGTAGTTTTGGGTAACTGAATAGTTAATTCCAATTTGCCATCCGATTCTCCCATCCAGAAAGTGCTGCTATTTTCATCCAGCAGATTTTTTACTGGATAAGCAGAACGCTGATTGGCAGCAATAGTCGCTTGCTTCAGCAGGTTAGTTCGGAACGCATCTTCCCTTAGCTTTTTAAAACCCACTAGTGCAGCCGAGTCTGCTTCATGAAATAGACCACGTCTGTCCGGGGGGACATTGAGTAAAAGGTTGCCACCATTACCCACTGATTGTAGGTATAATTTAAACAGGGTTTCCGGAGTTTTAACTTTAGTATCCTGCTCCGGATGATAAAACCATCCCGGACGAATAGAAACATCTGCTTCAGCCGGCATCCAGTATTTGCCATTAATATTTCCTCTGTTTAAAGTATCAACCGGTGGTCCACCATCTCCTCTTTTAAATCCTGCTGTATCCAGCAAATTCCAGTTGGTGGCGTTGATAGTACCTTTTTCATTTCCACACCAACGTATGGAGGGACCAATATCGCTGAAAATAATCAGGTTGGGTTGCCAGTGAAAGGCGGAATCTTCAAACCTTCTGAAATCGTATTGTTGCTTTTTGCCATTCGGTCCCTCTCCATTAGCACCATCCCACCATAACTCGAAAAATTTTCCATATTGGGTGAGTAGTTCTTTCATGGTTTTTAGGTAAATGGAATTATAGGTTTCGGTGCCATAATCGGGATGATTTCTATCCCAAGGAGAAATATAAACCCCCATATCTAATCCGCCCTTTTTACAGGCATCCGATAACATCTTAACCACATCTCCTTTACCATTCAGCCATTTACTTTCTCGAACCGTATGTGTGCTGAATTTACTGGGCCATAGGCAGAATCCATCATGATGTTTAGTGGTTAATATAATACCTTTTGCCCCAGCCAATTTTGCGATGTTTACCCATTGCTTGCAGTCCAGTGCTGTTGGATTAAACAGGTTAGGATCTTCATTGCCCTCGCCCCATTCTTTATTGGTAAAAGTGTTGGGGCCAAAATGTATAAACAGGTAAAATTCTTTTTCGTGCCAGGCTAATTGTTCAGGAGTAGGAATGGGTAGGAGGGGTTGGGGCTTTTGAGCAGAAAGGTCCAATGAAAACAACAGGCACCCCAACAAGAATATATATTTCATGCGGCAATTTATTGTCAATATACGAAGTAGAAAGGATACCAGAAAAGCAATGGGAGGGAAATTATTTTCCTAAAGCCCGTTGATACAGTTGAATGGTATTTTCCCAACCCAGATAGAGAGCATCCGAAACTAGGGCATGACCAATACTTACTTCATCAAGAATGGGAATCTTTTTAACAAAATAGGAGAGATTTTGCAAATCCAAATCATGTCCGGCATTAATTCCTATACCCAACGATTCAGCTGTATAGGCGGCTGAACGGTATTGATCTATGATCTCATTTTCTTTACCCGCCTCAAAACTGCGAGCATATTGTTCGGTATATAATTCAATCCGATCTGCTCCAGCTGCTTTTGCTCCTTTCACCATTTGATCTTGGGGGTCTACAAAAACCGAAACACGAATACCGGCATTTTTAAAAGGAGCAATCAGCGAAGCAAGCAATGCTTGTTGGCCAATGGTATCCCAACCATGGTCACTGGTAAGTTGCAATTGAGTATCGGGAACCAGGGTTACTTGTGTAGGATGTATATTCAATACCAGTTCTACAAATTTGGGCTCCAGGGGATTGCCTTCTATGTTTAATTCGTTTGTAAGCACTTCTTTAAGCGCATAAACATCCGCATAGCGAATATGTCGTTCATCCGGACGAGGATGAACTGTGATACCCTCAGCTCCAAATTTTTCGGCATCCAGTGCCATCTTAATCAAATCCGGCCGATTTCCTCCTCGGCTATTCCGAAGGGTGGCAATTTTATTGATATTTACGCTTAACCGGGTCATAGGCAAAATTACGGCCTTTTGTGTTTGCTCATTTGGATAATTGGAGCTGTGGTAGGTTATGCTTAAGTTTTTTACTATCTGCAATTTGCACGCGGTTGCTGAATATGGTTGGGTGCATTGAATCTATTACTTTTGTGGCAATTATTTTTCCGGATTGGAAATAATGGGCAACCTTCCGGTAAGCAAATTGTTACCTTACTATGCGTTATTTATCTTTGGAGGATTGTTTAATTGATTTGGAAAAAAACGGACAACTAGTTCGTATTAAGGAAGAAGTAGATCCTTTTCTAGAAATGGCTGCCATTCATGCCCGAGTATATGCTGTGGATGGTCCTGCATTGTTATTCGAAAATGTTAAAGGATCAAAATTCAGGGCAGCTTCTAATATTTTCGGTACCCTAGAGAGAAGTCGATTTATTTTTCGAGATACATTAGAAACTGTTCAGCGATTGATTGCGCTTCGCAATAATCCAATGGATGCATTGAAATCGCCCTTAGCGCATCTGTCAACAGCTTGGTCTGCCTTAAACGCCTTGCCTAAAAAATCTTCCGGAAATTTGCCGGTTTGTTACCAAGAAATTCAAATTTCCGATTTGCCCCTGATTCATCACTGGCCAATGGATGGCGGTGCATTTGTAACCTTGCCACAGGTGTATTCCGAAGACTTAGATAATCCCGGAATCGACCAATCGAACCTGGGGATGTATCGAATTCAGCTAACCGGCAATGAATACATTCCCAATCAAGAAATTGGCTTGCATTATCAGTTACACAGAGGAATCGGGGTGCACCAAACCAAAGCGAATAAAGCAGGCTTACCCTTGCGTGTAAGTTGTTTTGTTGGAGGTCCTCCCTCGCATACGGTAGCTGCCGTAATGCCTTTGCCTGAGGGCATTAGCGAGCTAAAATTTGCCGGTGTACTGGGCGGCAGCAGATTTCGGTATCAGTATCGGGATGGGTATTGTATCAGTGGAGATGCAGATTTTGTGATTACTGGAGAAGTATATCCTGGCGATAATAAAATCGAGGGTCCATTTGGAGACCACTTGGGTTATTATAGTTTACAGCATCCTTTCCCGGTAATGCGGGTTCATAAAGTGTATGCGCGCAAAAATGCCATTTGGCCTTTTACCGTGGTAGGTCGGCCACCGCAGGAAGATACCAGTTTTGGTCAATTGATTCATGAAATTACAGGGGATGCTTTGCCCGCTGAGATACCCGGACTTCGTGAGGTACATGCTGTAGATGCTGCCGGCGTGCATCCATTGTTGTTGGCCATTGGCAGTGAACGCTATACTCCGTATGCCCCAACAGCGCGCCCTGCCGAATTATTAACCATCGCTAATCATATTTTAGGAACAGGTCAGTTGAGTTTGACAAAATTTCTATTTATTACTGCCGGCACTCCTCCAGAAATAACTACCCATACGGTATCCCAATTTTTTCAGTTTTTGTTAGAAAGAGTAAATCTTGAACAGGATTTACATTTCTATACGCAAACTACTATGGATACCCTTGATTATTCCGGATCGGGATTAAATAGTGGCAGTAAACTGGTAGTGGCTGCGTATGGGGAAGAGAAAAGAAAATTATCATCTGAAATACCCAACTGGATTACTCAACTTCCGCAACTTACCCATGCAAAGCTGGTAATGCCCGGAATTGTAGCTATACAAACTACTGCATATGCTGGGGAAGATAACCGGCAACACTGGGTAAATCTGGCAACAGAATGCTTTACATCTGCTACTGAGCCGGGTAATGGTATTGTAATATTGGTACTTTGCGATGATGCTGAATTTACGGCAACCTCCATGCGCAATTTTATGTGGGTAACATTTACTCGTTGCAACCCCTCTCATGATATCGATGGTATTGATAGTTTTACTAAACACAAGCATTTTGGATGCAGAGGGCCCATGTTGATAGACGCCCGAATTAAACCCCACCATGCCCCAACGGTAGAGATGGATCCGGTGGTTGAAAAGCGGATTGAAAAGTTATTTGTACGGGGAGGAAGTTTGTCGGGAATATTCAAGATCTAATTAGGCAGTTACTTCCATCCAGGTATGGTCGGCCAATAACTTAACGGAAGAAATAAACTGCTCAAAAGGGCCAGCGCCTCCCCATTCTGCGGGGGCAACCAGTGAAAGAATATGGGAGCCATCTCTTTTTTGATAGAGATGATAAGTGTGGCCTATTTGAGGTTTGAAAGATAGTTTTGCTTCATATATCATTAAGCTCAATTCTTTTCTTTTTCTAATTTCCTGTGCTTGTCGGGCCAACAATTCTATTTGTTCTCGAATTTGATCTAACTGCATTTGGGTTTGCTCTTCCATTGCAGTTAAGGCTTTGTGCTTAATAACACCTTCTCGGGTAGGCCGGATGGCAACACTTCCAACTGAGGAGGCATAGGGCAATACGCTCATTTGTTTATGATAAATCTCGGTATTACAATAAGTGTTGCCAGCAATGTTTTTACCTAAATATTTGATTTTCAAATATCCATTAGGCATTATTTCATGTAAAACTTCAAGTACGGTTTCCTCGTTTTTCTGTAAAATAACTTGTAAAGTAGCTGCATTTAGTACATTACCAATAACGGTATCTGCCAGTTGCTGGTCGGGAAATGGGCGGGGTTGGTTATCGGGAATCAGTTCGTATTGACTAAAAAATGCTTCCTGATCCATACTTACCCAATTCGAGCTGATGGATAGGGCATGACCTTGTTGTATGCTGTCGATACGGTATTGACCGCTTTTAGGAGTAATACCATTTTCGAATGTACATTTTTCGGGAAAGAGTTGCCAACTTGCCAAAAAATTATAAACCTGCACCATATCGCTTGTATCTGAGAGGAAATAAAAAAACCATTGAGGTTAGCAGGATAAGCCAGCCTCAATGGTTTACAGAAAGTATATATTATTGAACTTTAAAGCCGATTTCCATCGTTCCCCAGTTGAGGGAAACATGACCATCTTTTCCGATAGTATAGGTTAACTTTTCAACTGAGTTGGCAGATTTGCCAGGTTTAACAGTAATTCGAAGGGCATCTTCTGCTTGTTTGTAATCGTATGCACCCCATTGCTTAGAATTTTTATTAAAGATTAATTCACAATCTCCATTTTCTTTACAAAGTACAAAGAACGCATATTTTCCGGCGGCTAATGGTTTACCTTCTACCTGTAAGTTTTTAGAAGTTTCAAAAACCGTAGCTTCATTGGCACCTGCTCTCCAGATTACGCCGGTTTTAGGTTCAATGTCTTTACCAATTACTCTTCCCTTTAAGGAAGGAGCACTGTAATCAATAGAAATAGCTGCGCCACTTTTAATGGTCTCAGCTACTTTAACGGGTGGGCTTGGACGCTTAGATTTGTCGTCTTGTGCTATTGCCGTGGTTGAAATTACCAGGGCGCTTACAAGAACTAAAGTAATGATTTTTTTCATGGTGATTGTTTATTAAAAATGTAACAAAAAAAGAGGAATAGTGTTCTATAACTCTTTGTTTTTTGTAAAAATAGTGACTAATTGGATGATTTAGCCACTTTATTGGATAAGTGGTAAGCCTTAGTTTACAGTTATGAAATCGGGTTTTCGAATGAGCTGGGTATTGTATCGAAATCTAATATTCGTATTAAAACTTACATACCAAGGGTTCATATTTCCTGGAAAACGTGGGTAGTAATGGATTTTCAGTTCCATGGTACCGAATACCAGATTCTCGTTTCGGCTTCGTATGCCGGTTCCAACTGCCGAATAATATTCCCCTTCAATTAGAGGCACCCCCAGTTGTTTTAGATAAGTGAGGTATAAAAAACTAAATGGGGCAAATCGAAATCCAGCCAGCTTCCAGGTTGAATAAAAAACGGTCTCCCCATTTAAGGTTGCGCGTGTGGTATTGGGTAGCAGCGTATTATTGATATTCGGAATACCAAAATCACTACTCAACTGCAGGGTTTCATTCAAACTGGTATTTAATAGTTGGGTAAAACTGGCATTTAAAAAATGTCGAACAAACCATTTTCCATTGTTCAGTTTTCTCAGTCGGGTGAAATGTTCAATACTGGTTAGAAAACTTAGATCCTGCAAGTTTCCCTTGTATAAAGATGAGCCGATTTTCAACTGATAATTGAGGTATTTATTTTGATTAGTGTAATAGTTTCGTTGATATTCAAAGCCCATATAGGGTCGTGAAACTGCATTTCGATTACTCCAGCCACCTGTAAAGCTGAGAGAATATCCTTCAGGCACATCCTCATTTCTTCCAAATCCGTAAACGTAACTGGTATGATAAAAATCTTGATTGAATATGGTATAACTTGATAATACAGACAAAAGATTACTGTAACGGATATCATATTGCTGCTGAAACTGCTCAGGTAGCAAAGAATAATTCCGTTGTATAAAACGGGCCGACCATATTTTTTTACTTCTACTACTGAAGTTCTCCTGTAATTTTTTCCGAGCTCCCAAATTCAATCCAATCCAACCATCCATAAGGTCGTATTGGTATTGATAATTTTTAGCATAGAGGCTATCATTTGAGTAGACTGGCCTCGTAGCAAAATTTCCTAGTAAAATACCACCTGTAATCGGATGGTAGGGACTAACTAGTGGTAAGTCGGCTTGCAGGTAAATTCCTCTTTCATTTCTAGTACCTGTATTAAATGCTTCCCGTTGATTATCATACCCAATGGTTAGATCGGTAAAACTTCCGGCAATATTTCTTTTAATGTATTCCACCCCAAACCCATAAGTGGGGGCACGTTTAAAATCAATAAAGTTTCTAACCCGCAGTCGGTCGCCCGTTCCCAGCAGGTTATCATCACTCACCTCAAAATGAACGCTCTGGCTATTGCCCGCATCCAATGATCCACCAATGGGAAATACATCTTTGGTTATGATAAAAATATCTACAGAGTCGGAATTATTTTTTAATGCACCAACCGCAATCCGGGCATCTGTTAAGTATGAAATGTTTCTAAGAAATCGTTCGTTATCCGCCAAAAGATAGGGGTATAGAGAATCTCCTGGCGAAAAGAATAGATTTTTCTGAATTACTTTTTCACGGGTTTGTGTATGCAACGCATCTCCCAGATTGCTGAGCCAGTTCTGGGAGGCATTGATGGTATCGTTTACCGAACCCGATAAGCCCAACTGAGTAATGATAATATTGCGAATGATTTTACCCCGGAAGTTTGCAAAAGGAATTTCGTTTTTAATAGGGCCTCTTTTGGGCAGCAATACTTCTGGTTCATATACAGAAATACTTCTGCCAATCGTACCCAATAAACCCTTCTTATTCGCTAAAAAAAAGCTGGTATCGTTACTTGGATTGCCAGTAATATCCTGTGCGGTTCCCCAAGCAGGCAGCAATATAGTTACTGAAAGCAGGATACTGATTACAATCTGTGCCGATCTGTTTGCAAAAGAATGATACATGCTGATTGGCTAAAGCAGTAAGTTAATCATTTTCTTTAGGTATCCTTATAGGTACTTATACGGATGAAGCAGTTTATTGTGAAGGCAGATTTTTTTCGAGCACCAAAAATTCGAGCGATTGCTTGGGAATACCGAGTGCAAGGTGTTTGGGGAAGGGCATTTTTTTACCAGTTAACCGATACCCTCTGCGCTGATACCAGGCAATTAATTCGTGCCGAACAGAGATTACCGTCATTTGAATACCGGTTCTACCCAGCCATTTTGCATAGGCTTCCGATGCAGCTAATAGTTTTTTTCCGGTTCCGGCACCTTGTAAATTGGGCTGAACGGTTAACATGCCGAGGTACAGTACCGGTTCTTTGTCTTGCAAATACACACAGGCAATAATGGCATCATTGGTATCTGTAATAACCAGCATCACAGAATCATCCGCAGTTATCTGTTCTGTTAATTGTTGCTGAGTGGTTCGGATGCCATCCAGTAAGTCGGCTTCAGTAGTCCATCCTTTACGAGAACTTTCACCTCTATAAGCACTATTTACCAGTTGTTCTAATGCTAATAAATCGGATAACTGAGCGAAGCGGAAGGTTGGATCGGGGAATTGGTAATGTGTATGCATCCCTTTTCAGATAATTGAAACGCTGATGAAAAATGTTGAGTGGAAAGTTAATAAAAAACCCCGTTTAAAAAACGGGGTTTTTATATCAACAGTTACAATTATTAGAAACTTGGATCTGCAGGAGTATTGGAATTTCCATCTCTTTCGCGGAAAGGATAAGGGAAAAAGTTGCGCTTACGCTCTGTGGTAGCTCTTCCAAAGCGACGCATATCTTCTAATTTCAATCCAGAAAGATACAATTCAATACATCTGTTCCGATAAATTTGGGTTAATAAATCGACTGCTGAAGTAGTTGCAACTGTAGGCAAATCTGCACCAATTCCCAAAGCATCATTGGCAGCCTTTTTTGTAACAACCAGATTCAGTTGAGCAAAGCCATTTGTTAAATCTGGAGTAGTACTTCTGGCATAGGCTTCTGCTTTAATCAGCATAATTTCTCCTGGATAGTAAAGGGGAAGCGCAGCAGTAGCAGCGTTCCAGAAACCATTCAGTCGGAAACGTGGATTAATGGTCGGGTTAATGAGGGTATAGAACTGGATGCGTTTATCTGCTAAGTCCGGCGCAATATCAGTGGGAAGCCCCAAGGTAGAATCTTTTGCCTGGTAAACGTTATTGGTTGAAGTAACCGTATTGAATACCGGATTAGGATTGGCTGCTTCAAAGTTCATGGTAGAACGCTTGGTTAAATCCACCAGATTAGCGGCCGCTAAAGCAGCTGCATAATTACCAC
>CAIUKP010000330.1 GCA_903899675.1 uncultured Bacteroidota bacterium
GGTGTATTAAAAACAGGAAAGCCGGTAAGAAACTAATTACTTGCATTACCATTTGCAATTTTTCACACCTTCGATTAAATAGTCCCGTAACCGCTTATCGATAAATAAGGTAAGCCCATCCATTTGTTGGAGGCCCCATCGTTATTTAAACTAACTTGAGTTTATAACTTATTTGCATTATCTGTTATGGACATTACGCTACAGGTTTCCAATATATCTAAATCGTACGGCCCTATTCAGGCACTGAAAAATGTAAGCTTTTCAGTTCCAAGGGGAAGTGTATTTGGTATACTAGGGCCCAATGGAAGCGGCAAGTCGACCCTATTGGGAATTCTGCTGCAAATATTACAGCCAAATAACGGAACTATTCAATGGATAAGCAAAGAAGGTAGTCCTTTGAGCAGACATCAATTGGGTGCTTTTTTAGAAACCCCCAATTTCTATCATTATATGTCTGGCTACAATAATCTCAAAATCACGAGTGCAATTAGTGGCAGAGGCACGATAGCAGATATTGATGCCATTTTAGATCAACTAAAATTAGCACATCGCAAAAACAGCAAGTTTAGCACGTATAGTTTAGGGATGAAACAGCGATTGGCAATTGCTGCAGCTTTACTGGGCAATCCTTCCATTTTATTACTAGACGAACCTACCAATGGTCTAGACCCAGAAGGTATTGCAGAAATTCGTAACCTGATTCAGCAATTGGCTGCAAAAGGAACTACCATTATTATGGCTAGCCATCTGTTAGACGAAGTAGAAAAAGTTTGCACCCATGTTGCGATTCTTAAAAAAGGAGAACTGCTTACCAGCGGAAGTATGCGCGACTTAATGAGCGGAGAAGAAATCATCCACTTGGATGCTGCTGATATTACACACTTACAGAAAATTTTGCAGGGATATCCTGGAATTTCTACTTTGAAAATTGAAGGGGATACGCTGAAGGTTCATGCTATTGGCGGAGCGGTACAACTAGATGAAATCAATCGATATTGTTTTCAGCAAGGGATTGTACTTCGGCAACTAACGCTGCATAAAAAAAGTCTGGAAACCACCTTCCTAGAATTAACCCATTAAAAATGCTTCCCAATATCATACATATTAGTAAAGTAGAGTGGATGAAAATAAAACAGTATCCTGCATGGTGGATACTTATAGGTATAGTTGCGCTCACGTATCCAGCAACCATCGTGGCTGCACATTCCTTTTATGCGAATGCTACAGAAGGCACGAGCGATGCAAGGATGCTTGCCAAAATGATTTTGGGTAATCCATTCAGCTTCCCCAATACTTGGCATACCATTGCTTATTTTTCTTCCTTTTTTATTTTATTGCCAGCTATACTGGTAATCATGCTGATCACCAATGAATTTCAATACAAAACTCATCGCCAAAATGTAATAGACGGTTGGAGCAGAACACAATTTATTACCGGTAAATTAATCGATGTATTTATCATTACGCTTTGGGTAACCTTAATCTATTTTTTGGTTGCACTCTATTTTGGGGCAACTAATTCGGATGGCAACTGGTATGATGCTTGGACTGAAATACATTATGTTGGGTTATTTTTTATTCAAACCTTTTCGCAACTTACCATTGCCTTTTTGCTTGGATTTTTATTAAAGCGAGCATTTATGGCTATGGCATTTTTAGTTTTTTACTATATAGTAATTGAGAACATATTGGTAGAACTTGCTCGAAAGAAGCTAAACGATTGGGGTAGGTTTTTGCCCTTTGAAGTTTCTGATAGAATGATACCTGCTCCTGGATTTTTTTCTAGAATGAGTACAGACATGAAAAAAACTTATGAGCTTAGCCACGAGAAAATTCCAGAACATACCTTCTTAACCCTTGGTATTACCTTTGCGATCTGGCTGATTTGCTTTCGGATTTTCAGCCGCAAGGATTTATAGTTTTTTATCTGGCAATATTTGTGCGATTGCCTGCCGAATACTGGGATATAAAAACTGAAACCCGGCTTCCTGAATTTTTTGTGCACTCACCGTTGCGCTCTTTAGCACTTCGATACTCATTTCTCCCAGCATTATTTGTAATACCCAAGCAGGTACCGGCATAGAAAGAAATCCTTTTCCATAGAGGTATTTTCCTAACTGATTATTCAGTTCCCGGTTAGAAATTGGTTGCGGTGCTACTGCATTATATACTCCGGATACGGAATCATTTTCTATTGCAAACAAAAACATCCTACACAAATCATGCAAATGAATCCAGCTGATAACCTGCTGGCCTCTCCCCAATACAGCAGCTACCCGAAAATAAAGTGATTGTAGAAATTCAGGCAGTGCACCTCCTGATTTATCCAGTACAATTCCTATTCTGAATATGGCCAATCGCTTTTGCAAAGCAGCTACTGGCAACATACTTTCTTCCCATTGCCGGCAAGTATCTCCTAAAAAAGCAGGGTCGGCAGGATAATTTTCAGTAAACCCCTTCGCTCGGCTTTCATCAGTATCGGGCCCATACCATCCGATAGCAGAGGCGCTAAAAACACCTTTCACTTGATTGGGTATTTGAGTAAGTGCTTTTACCAAGGTTTTACAACCCTGAACCCGACTCTGCAAAATTTCTTCTTTTCTTTTTTTGGTCCACCGCTCATCTGCCACGCCGGCTCCGGCAAGATGAATGATATAGTCTGCCTGATGAATGGCAGAGGCTTCCATCCAGCATTTTTCCGGATTCCAAAGTGAATACGAATATGGAAATACATTTTGAGCGACTGCTTGCGGAACTTTACGGGTAATGATAATAACTCTATGATTAGCTTCCGATAGTATTTTAGACAATTGCCGGCCAACCATGCCAGTTCCACCCGTAATTAAAATAGTTGCCATAGGTAAGAATTTTTAAAATGATATAACAATTTTATAGCTGGATAGTTGCAATTATAAAAAAACCCCGGTTCGGCCCCGGGGTTACAACAAAAATCACCAGCTATTTGTGTTCCCGATTAGTCGGGTTTTTTTCCTTCTAAAAATGTGTTGCGGGTAGAAAATTTTGGTTGGTCATTTTCATCCTTACCAACTGTTACTTTACTGTAAAATTGTTCCACAGAAGTAAGCGTACTCCCAAACAATTCCATGTTTTTTCTAACATATGCTGGTACTACATCAAATTCGTTGTTCGGGTCGGCAGGATTATTCATATTAAATGAAAGATTACGAAGTTTCTGAATTCGCTCAGCAGCTCTTCTCTTTTGTTCTTCATCCTCATTAAAATGATGATCTTCCACAATCGTGCTGGGTTCCGGAATACGCTGGGCAGTACGTTCCTTCATAATCAATTGCATGGGCATTTCATCTATTGAATCCTGCTCATTGATTTCACTAATTAAATCTGGAATAATTGAAACTGGGGCGGGCGCAACCGGAGGCTCCTGCTCAGATATATTATTAACAGGATTAAAAATGGGGGTTAGTTCCAAAACCGGTGTTGTGGCAACAGGACTCGTTTCCTCCACGGCAGGCTCATCGTAAATACGGGTTGGCTTGCTCAACAATCCAGATCGGGCAGGAGATGGTGACGCCACCGTAGGGATATTGGATACCTTGAATTGTAAAAAATCTGATACCGGATCTTGAATTTGTGTTTGTGTTACCGGAACAAAGGAAGCTACAGGAGTGAGGTTAACCTCACTTGTTATTTCGGGGGATAATTCAAAACGGACTGGTCCGCTTTGCGCTTCTTCCCGAATACTAGCTTCTATAAATGGATATATATCAAGTACAATATTAAAATCCATTTCCTCTGGAATATCATTGATCCGAACAATAGAAGCTTTAGCAGGCATGGAAACTTCTGCATCCGAGGATTCAACTGCAACCATAGGAACTGTTATTGTTTTCGGTTGTGCGGGTGTATCCAAACCCAAGGTCATCAC